>DAOWJM010000126.1 GCA_030640325.1 Dehalococcoidia bacterium
TAACGATTTAATGGCTAAGCTTCTTAAATAGAAACAAGAAAACTTGACTCGCCAGAAACTTTATAAGGAGAATAAAAATGACGGCACAGATTATTAGTGGTACTGAAATTGCCAAACAGATTCGTGAAGAGCTGAAAGAGGAAATCGCCGAACTCAAAGAGAAGCATAATCTCACACCGGGACTGGCCACCGTCTTGGTGGGTGAGGACCCGGCGTCGCAGGTTTATGTTGGCCAGAAGGAAAAAACATCCCAGGCTCTGGATATCTATTCGGAAAGGCATGACCTACCGGCTGATACCAGCGAAGAAGAACTGCTAGCTCTAGTTGATAAATTAAATAAAGACCCCAAGATTCACGGGATTTTAGTCCAATTACCCCTGCCCAAGCATATTGATACCACCAAGGCTCTTTATGCCATTGACCCCAAAAAGGATGTCGATGGCTTTCACCCGGTGAATGTGGGCAAGTTGATGATTGGAGAGCCAGATTATTTGCCCTGCACTCCACATGGAATCCAGCAGCTTCTAATCAGGTCTGGGACTAAGATTGAGGGGGCGGAGGTGGTGGTTGTGGGCAGAAGCAACATTGTAGGCAAACCTATAGCCAATATCCTGCTCCAGAAGAAGGACGGGGCTAATGCCACTGTAACGATATGCCATACCAGAACCAAGGATATGGCTTTTCATACCAGAAGAGCTGATATACTAATTGTGGCTGCCGGCAAACCCAAGGCTATCACCGCTGATATGGTTAAGGAAGGGGCAGTGGTAATTGATGTCGGCGTTAACCGAATAGGGAAAACCGCAGAGGGTAAGGCTATCCTGTGCGGAGATGTTGACTTTGAAGCGGTTAAGGAAAAGGCTAAAGCCATTACCCCGGTTCCTGGTGGAGTAGGACCTATGACTATAACCATGCTTATGCTAAATACAGTAAGAGCGGCAAAATTAGCCGCCGGCATAGCCTAGGAGGTAGTAAAGAGATGGAATATAAGATTGAGAAAAAGAAGGCACCGGGCAGGGGGCAGGTGGAGGTGCTGGGAGCGACCTTTGAGGAGGGTAAACCAGAGGGTGAGGATGCCGGGAAATGGAGACAGAAACTGGAGGGAAGAGAGGAGAAGCTCAAATATCTGCAAAGTGGTGAGCGATATTGGTATGGCAAAGACTGGTATGGCAGTGAGAAGCGGAAGAATCCAGCTTGAGTAAGGAGGGATAAGAATGGCGTTTGAAATCCCTAAGACAGCGTATAGTGGCAAGATTAAGGAGATAAAGCTGGGCAGCGGTGAGAAAGCGGTAACAGTTGGCGGGGAGACATGCTACCCGTTTTACCTTTTTGAAGGGGAGGTGCCGCACTTGCCCAAAATAGCCATGGAGGTCTGGGATATGCCACCCCAGGAGTGGGCTGAGGCTGCCCTGGAGCCCTTTGCTGGGGTAACCGATGATCCTGCCATCTGGGCGAAGAAATGCGTTGACGATTACGGGGCTGAGATGATTTGCCTGCAACTGGTGAGCACCGACCCCAACGGGCTTGACCGGGGGGCGGATGAAGCCGCCGAGGTGGTCAAGGAGGTAGCTGATGCTATTGATGTTCCCCTAATCGTCTGGGGAACGGCTAATCATGAGAAAGATACCGAGGTTCTGAGGAAGGTATGCGAGGTTTGCCAGGGTAAAAATCTGATTATCGGACCAGTTGAGGAGGGAGACCATAAAAAAATTGGCGCTGCGGCTATCGGTTACCACCACACGGTGATTTCGTCAACGCCTATAGACATAAACCTAGCCAAGCAGCTTAATATTTTGCTAGGCAATCTCGGTGTTCCTGACGAGCTGATTGTAACGGACCCCACTACCAGTTGCATAGGCTATGGTATTGAGTATTGTTACTCAGTAATGGAAAGAATGAGGATGGCAGGGCTAACCCAGCAGGATGAAAAGCTCCAGTTCCCTCTCATCTGCAATATATCTAAAGAGGCGTGGAAGACCAAGGAAGTACATATCCCAATGGAGGACGACCCTAAGCTTGGGGATGCCAAGAAGCGGGGAATCTTGTTGGAAGCAATGTCAGCTATGGTTCTGATTCTGGCTGGAGGGGACGTGATTATTATGAGGCACCCAGAGGCAATAAAGCTGGTTCGAGAGATGATTTCCGAGCTGACAGCTTCCTAAAATAATTTTGAAAGGGGTGATAGTAGAATGGCAGAAGCAGAAACTAAGAGTATTGATAGCGCTAGTATAAAGATGATTGAGAAAGCAGCCGCTGACGGGGTGAATACCGCCTTTGATAGAGCTGAAACGATGAAGCCCTGTCCTATAGGGATGGTTGGCAGTTGCTGTAAGCACTGCGGTATGGGACCCTGCCGGGTGCCCTTACCTAAGGGTAAAGAGGAAACCCCAGAGGATAAGCTGAAGAGAAGGGGCATCTGTGGGGCAACTGCGGAGACCATTGCCGCCCGTAATTTCATCCGGATGGTAGCTGGTGGGGCAGCTGCCCACTCCGACCACGGTCGGGGGGTGGCTGAGCTCTTCCTATCGGTAGCTAAGGGAGAGGCACCAGGCTATGAGATAAAAGATGAGCAAAAGCTACTGCAACTGGCTCTGGATTGGGGTATTGAAATTGGAGACCGGAGCAACAATGAAATAGCCGTTGACATTGGCGAAAAGGCTCTGGCTGAGTTCGGGAAACAAGAGGGTGAACTGATAACCTTAAGGAAGGCACCACTAAAGCGCCAGGAGCTGTGGCGACGGGAGGGGGTTGCCCCCAGAGGTATAGATAGAGAAATAGTGGAGATAATGCACCGGACCCATATTGGCGTTGACCAGGATTATAAAAACCTGCTTAAGCAGGGGGTCAGGGCATCAATAGGTGATGGCTGGGGAGGCAGCATGATTGCCACCGAACTGCAGGACATCCTGTTCGGCACCCCGGCACCAGTACTGGGCAAGGCAAACTTGGGGGTGCTCGAAAAAGACGAGGTAAATCTCATCATTCACGGTCACGAACCATTACTCTCTGAGATGATTGTAGTTGCCGCTCAAGAACCCCAGATGATAGAGTTGGCCAAATCTAAAGGGGCTAACGGGATAAATATAGCTGGTATGTGCTGTACCGCTAATGAAATACTGATGCGCCACGGTGTACCTATAGCCGGGAACTTCCTGCAGCAGGAGCTGGCTATAGTAACTGGGGCGGTAGATGTAATGGTGGTAGATATCCAGTGCATTATGCAATCCATTGCCACGGTTGCTGAGTGCTACCATACCAAGATTATCACCACTTCATCCAAGGCTAAGATTCCCGGTGCAATCCATATTGAGTTTGATGAGCACAATGCTATGGAGTCGGCTAGAGCTATAGTCAGGACGGCCATTGAGAACTTCCACAACAGGGGGAAGAATATTGATATTCCTGATGAGCAAACTGACTTGGTGGCTGGATTCAGTCATGAAACTATTAACTACCTGTTAGGCGGTATGTTCCGGGCTTCTTACCGACCACTGAATGACAATATCATCAATGGTAGAATTAGAGGGGTAGCCGGTGTTGTCGGCTGCAATAATGCCCGGGTTAAACACAACGAGGGTCATGTTACTATGGTTAAGGAACTTATA
>DAOWJM010000052.1 GCA_030640325.1 Dehalococcoidia bacterium
CTGTGGGTTGGCATCATTACTGGTGCTGGTGAGAGGGCTTTTTGCGGTGGAGCCGATATCAAAGATACCCTGCCCTTTATGAAGGAGCATCGGAGTGACCCTTGGTCATTCCCACCTCTGCCAATGCGGGGGCTTGAGCTGTGGAAGCCGCTTATTGCCGCCATCAATGGCATGGCATTAGGCGGTGGTCTGGAGATAGCTCTGGCTTGCGATATCAGAATAGCCTCAGAGAAGGCTCGTTTGGGCACACCTGAGGTAACCTTAGGTCTGATTCCGGGCTGGGGAGGAACGCAGAGGCTGCCCCGAATGGTTCCATATTGTAAGGCGGCTGAGATACTACTTATGGGAAGACCTATAGACGCTCAGGAGGCATACCGCATAGGCTTGGTAAATAAGGTTGTGCCTCAAGATGAGCTTATGTCTACGGCTAAGGAATGGGCTGAGGTTATCTGTCAGGCGGGACCTCTAGCCGTTAGGGCAGCTAAACAGGCAATGATTAGGGGCAGTAGCATGACTTTGGAGGACGGCTTAAGGCTGGAGAACTCACTAGTAGCCTACCTTATGGGCACTGAGGACTTCGCTGAGGGAACCACAGCTTTTGTGGAAAAGAGAAAACCTGTCTACAAGGCAAAATAAAAAAATAAAAAAGAAAGGAGCATTATGGAAATCAAGAAGGTCGGTGTAGTTGGGTGCGGGGTGATGGGTTCTGGCATCGCTCAGCTCTGCGCTCAGTCAGGTTATCAGGTGGTAGTATCGGAAATAAATGACGAGCTTTTGAATAAGGGATTGGCATCAATTGAGAAAATACTGGCTAGGGGTGTGGAGAAGGGGAGGCTCTCCCAGCAGGATAAGGATGCCACACTTGGTCGCATTAAGGGCACTACCAATACCAAGGACTTCTCTGACCGCGACTTAATGATAGAGGTGGCTATTGAGAGTATGGATTTGAAGAAGAAGATATTTGCTGAGCTGGATGAAATTTGCCCCAAAGATGCCATCCTGGCTACAAACACTTCCTGCCTATCCATTATTGATATGGCGGTATCAACCAGGAGACCGGATAAGGTGCTGGGACTGCACTTCTTTAACCCGGCGCCAGTTATGAAACTGCTGGAAATCGTAAGGACCATTGCCACCAGTGATGAAACCATTGAGGTAAGCAAGAAGTTCGGTGAATCTGTGGGAAAGACCACCGTCATTGCCCCAGATAAGCCGGGCTTTATTGTAAACCGACTTTGGATACCCTATGAACTTCATGCCATCCGCTTGCTAGAGGATGGTGTTGCCAGCAGGGAGGATATTGATAATGCCGTAATGATGGGGCTGAATTACCCTATGGGACCGCTCGCCCTGGTGGACTTGACTGGTCTTGATGTTCTCCTATTTGTAGCTAATGCTATATATGAGCGGCTCAAAGACCCAAGATATATTCCGCCTACCTTGCTGGAGAAGATGGTTGCTGCCGGCTGGCTGGGGCGCAAGACAGGTAAGGGATTCTACGACTATAAATGAAATCCCCATTTAAATCAGCCTGATATAGAAATAAATAGCTAGGTTAGAAGAAGGAGGAAATTTTATGCCAGATGCGGTAATTGTCAGTGGTGTAAGAACAGCTATAGGCAATTATGGAGGGGCACTACGGGATACCCCGGTAGTAAAACTGGGTAGCATTGTCATTAAGGAGGTGTTGAAGAGGGCTGGACTGCGACCTAAAAGAGACCCTGAGGTGCTAAGCTATGCCCCTGAGGTATTTAAAGGCGATGATTTGATTGAGCTGGAGAAGAAATACTATGACTGGGACGATTCCTTAACCGAGGTGAGGATAGACGAGGTTATAATGGGCAATGTTCTCCAGGCAGGTCAGGGTCAAAATACAGCTCGTCAGGCAGCCATTTACGCCGGTATTCCCAAAGAGGCAACTGCCCTGACGGTGAACATGATTTGCGCCTCCGGGATGAAGGCTATAGCCCTAGCTGCCCAGGCGATAAGGGCTGGCGATGCTGAAATTATTGTTGCCGGTGGTATAGAAAATATGAGCGCTGTCCCTTACTATTTACCTACCGCTAGGTGGGGAGCCAGAATGTTCAATACTGAGATGATTGATGGTATGGTCTACGATGGCTTGTGGGAGATATTCTATGATTATCATATGGGGCTAACTTCGGAGAATATAGCCGAAAAGTTTGGTATAACCAGGGAGGAGCAGGATAAGCTTGCCCTGCTGAGCAACCAAAGGGCATTGGCGGCGATAAAGGATGGCATATTTGAGCAAGAGATAGTCCCGGTTGAGGTTAGGCAGAGGAAGGAGGTCAAACTATTTGATACCGATGAACACCCCAGAGAGACCTCTATGGAGGCTTTAGCCAAACTACCCCCGGTATTCAAAAAGGACGGAGCAGTAACGGCAGGCAATGCCTCGGGGATAACTGATGCCGCTGCTGCCTTGGTGATAATGTCGGCGGAAAAGGCAAAGGAGCTGGGCTTAAAGCCGATGGCAACTATTAGGTCTTATGCCTCCGGGGGCGTTGACCCGGCATATATGGGTCTGGGGGCGGTTCCAGCAACCAAGAAAGCATTGAAACGAGCCGGACTTAGCCTGAAGGATATAGACTATATTGAATTAAATGAAGCCTTTGCCTCTCAAGCGATAGGTGTAATGAGAGAGCTTGATTTTGATTATGACAAGGCGAATTTCCATGGTAGCGGAATCTCACTGGGGCATCCTATAGGCTGTACCGGAGCCAGGATTATAGTTACCCTTATCTATGAGATGCTCCGCCAGAATTACCAGCTAGGTTTGGCAACACTGTGCATCGGTGGCGGTCAGGGAATGGCTACCATTGTAGAGAGGAAGTAGGCTATTTCCCCCGCTTCTCATAATCAGGACACCAGGTGGCATTGGGGCGTTCTGGTCTGTGACATGTGCTGCGCCAATCCCATTTGCAGCTATCACAGAGGAAGATGTTCATTCCTAGCGCCTTCTTAATTCTAACCTTGAGCTTATGACCCCAGGGGGGCTTTGTCTTGGTCTTCATTTCTTGACACTAAATGATTTAGAGAGCAATCTTTTGTTATAAATATATCAAATCGGATGCTATTTAGCAATGATTGTGGTAAAATATGGCGAGGTTTGGGCAAAGGATTTCTGGAGGTAATCCCATGGCTATCCCTAAGGTTAGAAAAAGAAGAACAGCGGCTACTCCCAGGGTCAGAAAGGAAGCTCGGCAGCTAAATATCGAGTCGGTTGCTTGGGGTGAGCTAACCTGGATTAATATTGAGGCTCCCACCAAACAGGAGACGGAATATCTGGCTAAGAACTACCCCTTCCACCCCCTGGATTTAGACGACTGTCTCAGCCGAATACAGCGACCCAAAATAGATGAATACAAGGACTATCTGTTTTTGGTCTTCCACTTCCCCCTATTCAGCAAGGAGTCAAGGGTAACCACCACCAGCCAGGTATCGGTGTTTATTGGCGAAAACTATCTCATTACCCTGCATAAGGGGGAGCTTAAACCACTGGTAAAGCTGTTCAAGGAGTGCCAGAGTGATGAGGAATTCCGGCAAGAGCATTTCAGCCAGGGCTCTGGTTACCTCCTCTACCGGATAGTTGACCGGCTGGTTGATTACTGCATCCCCATACTAAATAAGATTGGTGGTAATATTGAGGATGTGGAAGATAATATTTTCTCCGACGGGGTGCGGGGCACGGTGAGGGAAATCTCTGTACTTCGGCGCGATGTTATCTCCTTTCGCCGCATTATCTGGCCAATGAGGGCTGTTATTGGCAGTCTAGAACCTAAGATTCGCCGCTTTACCAAGATGGATATGACGGTTTACTTCGGAGATATGGTTGACCATGTGGACAAGATTTGGGATGCCCTAGATGAATATAAAGAGATAATTGAGGGTCTAAATGATACCCATGATTCCCTGGCAACTAATCGCACCAATGAGGTCATACGAATGCTGACTATCATTGCTACTATCCTACTGCCTCTAACTGTAATTGCCTCTATTTATGGGATGAATGTCCCCTTGCCATTCCAAAACTCCCCATTTTCCTTCGTACTTGTGTTCTTTATCTGGGCACTGGTTGTAGCAGGCATGCTCGTCTTCTTCCGTCGCCACCGCTGGATTTAGAATGATTCTAGTAGTATTAGCTACATTATTTGCTACCTGCCTACTTGTAGCCAACATCTTAGCAGTAAAGCTTGTTTCTATTGGTGGATGGATTGTCCCAGCAGGAGTAATCGCTTATCCATTGACATTCTTATTTACTGATGTGATTGCGGAGCTTTATGGTAGGCGAACAGCTTCCAAAGTCGTTTGGGTAGGTTTTGGCGCTAATCTACTCATGGTAATACTGGTCTTTGGTGGCAAGTTATTACCAGCGGCGCCATTCTGGGAAAGCCAGCCAGCCTATGAGTCCATCTTAGGCATGGTACCTAGGATTGTCTTGGCATCAATGATTGCCTACCTAATAAGTCAGCACCATGATGTTTTCGCCTTCCATTTTTGGCGAAAGAAGACGAAGGCTAGGTTCTTATGGTTGCGCAATAATGCATCAACGATGGTGTCACAAGCACTAGATACCGGCTTATTCATAACAATAGCTTTCTGGGGGACTGTGCCTACAGGAATTCTGGCAAATATGCTCCTTACCCAATATTTAATTAAACTTGCTATAGCAGCGTGTGATACGCCTTTCTGTTACCTGCTGGTTGGTTTGCTAAAAGAGAAGGTTAAGCAGCCGCCACCTATAGGCGCTGAAGCTGTGGTTTAGGGATGGGGCTAACAATGCACATTCGGGTTTTAGGAGCGCACAACTGTGAATCGCAAAACTCAAAGCTCATCAGCCTATTGATTGATGACGTCCTGGCTATAGATGCCGGTGCGCTTACCTCCAGCCTGTCGTTTGAGGCTCAACAAAAAATTAAGG
Source organism: Dehalococcoidia bacterium (assembly GCA_030640325.1). GTDB lineage: Bacteria > Chloroflexota > Dehalococcoidia > Dehalococcoidales > BS750m-G39 > DAOWJM01. The sequence continues at coordinate 4,943 of DAOWJM010000052.1, forward strand.
CAATCCTGCTCACCCACCAACATTATGACCATATTAGGGACATCCCGACTATAGCTATGAACTTTTTTCTTCGCCAGGCTACAATCAATGTTTACTCTATCCCGCCGGTATATGATGCCCTCGTCACTCATCTGCTGGATGGTGAGCTTTATCCCAATTTCCTGCAACAGCCTCCGCAGAATCCGACGATTAGGTTCACCATAATAGAGTCAGATAAGCTCCTGCAGATTGAAGGCTATAGCATTCTGGCTGTCCCGGTAAACCACAGCGCCCCTACCGTTGGCTATCAGGTCGCCTCTCCAGATGGTAAGGCGGTATTCTATACCGGGGATACCGGTCCGGGGTTAGCCCACTGCTGGCAGCGTGTTTCGCCCCAACTACTCATCGCCGAGGTTACTGCACCAGATAAATATAAGGAATGGGCGGCGAAGTCAGGACATCTCACCCCGAGTCTGTTAAAGCAGGAGCTAACCAGCTTCCGAGAGTTCAATGGCTACCTCCCCCAGGTAGTAGTGGTTCACATGAGTCCCCACCTGGAGAAGGAGATAGAGGCTGAAATAGCGGCGGTAGGCAAAGCATTGAGTAGTTCAATAACCCTTGCCTATGAGGGGATGCAACTTGACTTGTAAAGCGATAAGGGGGTGAGGTTGATAAACGCTCCCAAATTTATAGTTGACAGCAATGTGGGAAAGCTAACCAAGTGGTTGAGGCTTATGGGGTATGATACTCAGTTCTTCGACGGCAGTGATGATTCCCATTTGGTTGCTATTGCTCAAGCCGAGGGCAGAGTGATATTGACCAGGGATACACAGATTATGAAAAGACGGGTGATAACCAGTGGGCAACTCAAAGCCATCCTTATCCTGAGTGATGAACCTGAGCTCCAGATACATCAGGTAATAGACACTTTAGACCTGGATTGCCAGTTTGGACCGTTCACTATCTGTCTGGAGTGCAATCAACCTTTGGTAGAGAGGAGCAAAGGGCAGGTGAAAGACCTGGTGCCACCCTATGTCTTCCAAACTCAAAGCCAGTTTATGCAGTGCCCCGCCTGCAACCGCATCTATTGGAGGGGAACCCACTGGCAGGCAATGACCAGGAAACTGGGGAATTTTGTGAAAGGTTGACCATAGAGATTGTTTATTAACCTCACCCCCTTTATCCCCCTCTCCTTAAAAGGTGAGGGGGAAGAGATTTTAGAGAGGGGCTTCGCCCCTCTCTTACCTCCACTCCCCCTTCCCTTAGTAAGGGAAGGGGGTCAGGGGGATAGGTTACCAAACAATCCCTTGACCATAGTCTGGGATATTGTTACACTTCAAATTGATAATATCGGAAACGGGGGAGAGCGATGAATTTTGAAAACATACTGCTGGAAAAGAAGGAGGGGGTGGCAAAGCTCATCATTAATAGACCACCCTTAAATATCTTGAATATTGACACCTTAGAGGAGATGAACCAAGCCCTGGCGGAGCTAAGAACGGATGACGAGGTAAAGGTGGTGGTGATTACCGGCGCTGGTGATAGAGCCTTTTCTGCCGGGGTAGCTGTTGGCGACCATCTAGGCGAGAAGCTACCCAAAATGGTGGAGGTATTCAATAAGTTATTTATATCATTAATAGAGGTAGATAAGCCCACTATTGCCGTAGTCAATGGTGTTGCCTTGGGCGGTGGTTGTGAGATAGTGGCTGGCTGCGATATAGCTATCGCCTCAGAAAAGGCACAACTGGGACAGCCAGAGGTTAAGCTGGGTGTATATCCTCCCCCAGCCTCAGTCCTCTTCCCCAGGCTTATGGGCAGACGGAAAGCATTTGAGCTTATTCTATCGGGCGATAGTATCGATGCCAAGGAAGCGGAGAGGATTGGACTAGTAAATAAAGCTGTCCCTGAGGAAGAGTTCGAAAAGGCAACCGACGGATTTATCAAGCGGTTTACTGCTAATAGTGGGCTAATCTTGACCCAGGCCAGGCGGGCTCTTTATCGGAATTTTGACCTGGAATTTCACCAGGCTATGGAAGTAACCGGCATTGATTCCACGCTGGTCATGTCTGGAGAGAATAGCGTTGAGGGGCTGACTGCCTTTATGGAGAAGAGAAAGCCGGTCTGGATAAGATAGCCTTTTGCGAGGGGAGAATAGCGTGAAGATTCTAACCACTACTCAGATGCGCAAGGTAGAGGAGAGTTGTGCTGAGATTGGCCTGTCCACAGATATGCTTATGGAAAATGCTGGCAAAGCCGTGGCTGAAGAGGTCAGGCAAATCCTGGGCAATATCGACCAGCAGCAGGTTCTACTTTTAATCGGACCCGGTAACAACGGTGGCGATGGATTGGTCGCTGCTCGCCATCTTCATGACTGGGGGGCAAGGGTCACCATTTATCTCCTTGGACAGAGACCAGCAGATGACCCAAACCTAAAGCTGGTTCAGGAACGCGACATTATTTGTGTTGAAGCGGCTCAAGATGAAGAACTGGGCAGGCTTGGTGAGCTTCTGGTATCAGCCGACGCCGTTATTGATGCTCTATTTGGCACTGGTACCGCCCGCCCCTTCGGCGGTCTCCTTCTGATGGTATTGGGCAAGGTGAATAAAGCCAGAAAGAAGCGTCTAGGGCTACATATCATCGCTCTGGATTTGCCCTCGGGGCTCAATGCTGATACTGGGGCGGTAGACCCTGGCTGTCTCTATGCTGATAATACTATAACCCTGGGGTTTCCTAAGCCAGGCTTATTCAATTTCCCCGGGGCAGAAAGGGTGGGTAAAATGACTGTGGCAGATATTGGTATGCCAGCACATCTGGCTGAAAAGGCAACTTCAGAATATATCACCAACGAGTGGAATAAATCGGTTCTTCCTGAGCGTCCGCCTCAAGCTAATAAAGGGAGCTTTGGCAGAGTTCTGGTGGTGGCTGGCTCCATAAATTACATTGGTGCTGCCTATCTGGCTTGTAGCGGAGCTTTACGGGTTGGTGCTGGATTGGTAACACTGGCAACAGCCACCAGCCTGCAGTCTATCCTGGCATCAAAGCTAACCGAGGTAACCTATCTCCCCTTACCTGAATCTCGTCCCGGTATCGTTTCCCCTGAAGCAGCCAGGCTGATACTCCAGCAATTCGACCTGTATGATGTCCTACTTCTAGGCTGTGGACTGGGGCAGAGAGAGTCGGCGATAAAATTTATTAGGTCTATCCTTCTCGGTAGGTCTAAGCAAGCATTGCCCTCCTTAGTCCTTGATGCTGATGCGCTCAACACCCTGGCCAATACCCCAAAATGGTGGAACCAGCTAACCACCGATGCCATACTTACCCCTCACCCGGGAGAAATGGCAAGGCTGGCTGGAATGACAGTGGAACAGGTGCAGTTAGACCGGGCAGGAATTGCTAAGAAGATGGCTGCTGAATGGCACAAGACCATTGTCCTGAAGGGAGCCTATACCGTTATTGCCTCGCCAGAAGGTCAAACCAAAATTAGCCCTATAGCCAATCCCGGGCTGGCATCAGCCGGGACCGGTGATGTGCTAGCTGGAGCTATAGCTGGACTGGTGGCACAAGGTCTATCGCTTTTTGATGCTGCCGCCTGTGGCGTATACCTCCATGGCGAAGCTGGTGAGATGGTTAGGGCTAGGCTGGGCGATGCTGGTATGATTGCTACCGACCTTTTGCCGGAACTGCCTCAAGTTATTAAGCAGTTGAAGTAAAATCAATAATTTTAATGACTGGATAGGATGCAATGCTGTTTGTCGTTGATATTGGGAATACTGATATTAGTTTAGGCGTTTTTGAAGGCGAGGAGCTTCGTGCTACCTGGCATATGGCTACTGGCATCCACCGAATGGCAGATGAGTATGCCGCCTTACTGCTTAACCTGCTGCACCAGCAAGGTCTGGACACGCCTGATATTAAGGCGATAGCCTTATGCAGTGTTGTTCCACCACTGATATCTACCTTTGGTGAGCTATTTCAACGCTATTTTCATATTTCGCCATTGGTGGTTGGGGCAGGGGTCAAGACTGGGGTGCGCATCCGAATGGATAATCCTAGAGAGGTTGGTGCCGACCGCATTGTAAACGCCGCCGCAGCCCATCACCTTTATGGTGGCCCGGTAATTGTCACCGACATAGGCACAGCCACTACCTTTGATACTGTATCCAAAGAGGGCGACTATCTGGGAGGGGCTATCGCCCCCGGTATAATCACTGCTGCTGAGGCTTTATTTACCCAGGCGGCAATGTTGCCCAGGGTGGAGTTAACTCGTCCTAATCATGCTATTGGCACTAATACCATTGCTGCCATGCAATCAGGGATTATCTTCGGCTATGTAGGACTTATTGAGGGCATAGTGGCTCGTATCCAACGGGAATTGGGGGAAAAGGCTAAGGTGGTAGCTACCGGGGGCGCGGCCGAACTCATAGCTAAAGAAACAACGGTAATCGATGTGGTAAACCCTGACTTGACGCTAATTGGACTAAGGCTCATCTACTTGATGAACAAAGTCTAATAAAGAGGTCGTTTATTAGGGATAGATTGAAGGGGCAATAAATGGGGTTCCCCGCAGATTGGGTGCTAAAAACGAAGTTTCTATAGGGTGAAAATCCCCTCTATTGAAAACAGTTTCCCCTTTCCCCTTATCAGGGGGAAGGGGATACAGGGGATGGGGTTCTAAAAAATTAAGGGGGCAATAATGCTAGCCAACAAGACTGTGATACTGGGCATAACCGGAAGTCTGGCAGCCTACAAGGCGGCAGATATCGCCAGTAAGTTAACCCAGGCTGGAGCCAGGGTTGAGGTAATTATGACCGAGTCGGCTACCAGGTTTATAGCTCCGCTGACACTTCGCAACATTACTGGCAGACCGGTAGTAACCGACATGTTTGAGCTCGCCTCTGAGTTCAGCATTGAGCATGTGGCACTAGCCGAGGCGGCTGATGTCCTGGTTATTGCTCCGGCTACAGCCTCCCTTATCGCCAAGGTGGCGGCTGGCATCTCTGATGATATGCTTACCTTAACTGTGCTGGCGACCAAAGCCCCGGTTATTCTGGCACCGGCAATGAATGTTAATATGTTTGAGAATCCCATCACTCAGGATAACCTGGCTAAACTTA
>DAOWJM010000143.1 GCA_030640325.1 Dehalococcoidia bacterium
GCTACCTTCCTTCTACCCTTGGGGTAATCTTTACTCATGTGCTTTTTTCACATAGACCCTGATTTTCCCACTCTCCTCTTCCACTCCTAAAAACTCGTGCCCTGTGGTTTTACACCAAGCGGTTGTCTACTTGGGGAGGAAATACCTTCCTTCGGCATCGAGTGGAGAATCCGGGCAGGTCTATGTTTTGCTTTACCTAGAACCACATAGTGGCGTCAGCATCGAGAACCAAGTCGTTCAGTGTGGCAGCTCCCACAACCTTGGCTCCTTCTACGAAGTCCCCCCTGTCGAGGTTGAGCAACTGGGTACTCTGTTCACAGACTAGGAATTTGACCCCGGCTGCCGCTGCTTGGTCCATTATTTCCTTCACGGTGGGAAAGTTGCCCTCTTTGACCTTCTCTGCCTCGCCTTTCTTCACCACCGTTACTCCCAGACCCAGGAAATAAATGGTAGCATCAATATCCATCGCCTTGGCTGTCATGCCCAGGACGAAAGGCGAGTAAAGACGCTTTGGTGTATCAATACCGCTTGTTTGAACATAGAGGATATGCTTTTTCTTAGCCATAACTACCTCCTATCTTTCTTTTAATATGAGAAATCTCATCCCTTCATCGGTTTCCTCTATCTCAAGTATTTTCTGCCCGGTCCGCTTAGCCCAAGCCTTGAGATCCTCCTCCGCAGCGGGGTCATCTGCTAATACCTCTAGGATTTCGCCGATAGCGAGCTTGTCCATTTCCTGCCTAGTTTTTACAACTGGCATTGGACAGTAGAGACCTATACAATCTAAGATTTGATGAGCCTGCTTCGGTGACCTAGAATCTACCATAGTCCGAACCTCTTACAACAGGGCGACTTCAGCCCCGAATTTCAGCCCCACAGTGAGGACACACCCTGTTCTCCCGGGGCAAAGGCTTTCGGCACTTGGGACAATAGAATATAGTTAAGCCGCAAGCCTGGCAGTAGGGTAAATCTGCCCTCATTATCTCCTCATCACAGTAGGGACAAAAAAGGTGCTTCCCTTTTTCTTTTTGCTCCGCCATCACTCCTTCCCTCCTTTTGCCTTCTTTTTGCTCAGGTAATCTTGTATAGCTTTGTTCAGGGCTTGGGCACCAAGATTGGAGCAGTGAAACTTATTCTTGGGTAGTCCCTCCAGTTCATTAGCCACTGAGCGGGGGGTGATTTTCATCGCTTCCTCCAGTGTCTTGCCCTTAGCCATTTCACTAACCATACTGGAAACAGCAATCGCTGCTCCGCAACCGAAGGTCTTGAACTTGACATCATCCAGGCGGTTATCCTTAACCTTGATGTAGAAGGTCATCATATCCCCGCATACTGGATTGCCTTCCTCTCCAACACCATCGGCATCCTCAATCTCCCCGACGTTACGGGGATTCATAAAGTGTTCCATCACTTTTTCGCTATATACCGGCATGTTACTTGCCTCCTTTACTTTCTTTTATAAATTTGGCGTAAAGTGGCGACATCTGCCGCAGCCTATCCACAATAGGGGGCAGCACCTCCAGAACATAGTCTATATCTTCAGGGGTACTATCTATACCAAGGGTGAAGAGGATAGAACCCTGAGCCAGCTCGTGAGATATCCCCACGGCTATGAGCACATGTGAGGCTTTAAGAGCCCTTGAGGTGCAGGCGGAGCCACTGGAGACGGCGACCCCCTGGCTATTTAATAACATAAGCATGGATTCGCCTTCGATAAACTCCACACAGAAGCTGGCATTTCCGGGAAGACGATTCTGAGGATGACCGGTGACCACCACATGGTCAATCCTACTTGGCAGTCCATTCAATAAGCGGTCACGGAGCTGGGTGAGATGCTCTATTCGGGCAGCCATAGTGCTCTTAGCCAGTTCAGCAGCCTTACCCAGTCCTACAATAGCCGGGATATTCTCCGTGCCGGCGCGCCGCCCTCCCTCTTGCACACCACCATCGAGGAGGGGCATAATGCGTACTCCTTTCCGCACCCAGAGGGCACCTACTCCTTTGGGACCATAGAACTGGTTTCCTGCCAGGCTCAAAACATCTACCCCCAGCTCTTTTACGTCAACAGGAATAGTCCCAGCAGTAGCCACAGCATCAGTATGGAAAACCACGTTACTCTCTCTGGTTATTCTGGCAATCTCCTGTATTGGCTCTATGGTGCCCACCTCGCCATTGGCATGAATAATGGATACCAGCACGGTATCTTTCCTCAAGCTTTTGCGCACATCCTTGGGGTCAACTACGCCATACTTATCAACCGGGAGCAGACTTAGCTCAAAGCCCCATTTCTCCAGGGTTCTTGCTGATTGGAGCACTGAGAAATGCTCGATAGCTGAGAGTACCACATGCTTACCCTTATTTTGTTGAGCCAGCGCCAGCCCCTTAATGGCAAAATTGTTACTTTCAGTGCCGCTACCGGTGAAGATTATTTCCTCGGCATTGGCTCCGATAAGCTGAGCCACCTGCGCCCGTGCAGCTTCCACGGCTTCCCGGGCAGCATCACCCCAGTCATGAAGTGAGGAGGGATTGCCAAAAGTCTCACCCAGGAACGGTATCATCGCCTCGCGAACCTCAGGGAGAAGAGGGGTAGTTGAGGCATGGTCTAAGTATACCTTTCTCATATCTGCACCTCCCTATTTATACTCTCAACCTAGCCTTATTATTTCTGGGGTGATAGGAAGCTGTCCGTCAAGCCCGCTTCATTGGCTCAGCAATCATTTCATACTTGAATAGCATTAACTGTCTCCGGGTTTAGGGATACAGTTGATTTCCTTCGTCATCCTCAACAATGATAGCGTTCTCAGGGCAGCTTTCGGCAGCCTCCAACAGAGTCTCATCGTCAACAGAGGAAGGGTCGAGAACTACCACTTTGTTCTCGTCATCAAGCTTGAAGACTGTGGGGGCATAAGCCACACAATTGCTCACACCAATACACAAGTCTCTATCTACCCTTACCTTCAAACCTCACCTCCCTAATAGCCCCAAGCTAACGCCATATTCTATTTTATCAGTCTTTTGGGTAGTAAAGTATAACATAAAGTCGGCTAGCAGGCTAACCTTCCCCCTTGATTGCTCTCAAGGTAACCAAGAGGGAGGTCCGTTGCTCCTGTTACTGGAGAGTTATAACCTTCAGTAACCTGCCTTTCTCAAGGTTCACGAGGCAACTTCTAAGACACTATTTGACTCAACCGATATAGCACCACTCCAGTTCCACCGAGGGCGATCCCCGTGATGACCATAAAGACACCACTGGCAGTAACCGACTGGGTAAGACCAAAGGCAACAACGGCAAGGTACAAGTAGTTCTCCAAGTTCAGCGCCTGTGCGTAGGTCAGTTGCTTCGGGTCTGTCGGATCATAGCGTCCTTCTCCCAGTAGATCACTATATGTCAGAGCTATTCCCCGGCGATGCTCCCTTACAGTGTCGCCGGCTTTTTGTGCTTCTACTAAGGAATCAATAACCTCGCCCTCCAACTCTGCACCTTCAATGCCAAGAGTCACCTGTTCTATCCGCATCGCTTCTACCAGCTGATTGTTCTTAGAAACGCCTTGGCCAATGAACACTGCACCCATGACTATTGCCACTACACCTAGAAGCAACACAACTATTGCCAGATTTCGAGTCATATTCATAGCTTCACCTCCTTTCTAGTGTGAGATTGATTCTCCCAACTGGTACTAATATTATGATATTATTATTAAGATAGGTATATGATGTATATCACATACAGCTATTGAGACACCCTATATAATCTTATCTGGGATACAATAAACAATGCCCGAGTGACTCATTGCTCCCGGCATAGGATGATGACTAAAAGAAACCAGCAAGGCTTGGTGAGGGAGTTGTGGCTGAGAAATCTAAAAAGGCTCGTATCCACATAACCGGGATGACCTGCACCACCTGTGCCGCTACCATCGAAAAGGGCCTGGCGGAGACGCTTGGGGTAGAGCAGGCAAACGTGAGCTTTGCCTCGGAAAAGGCTTCTATAGAATATGACCCCTCCAAGGTAGACCTCGCTAAAATTAAGCATACCATCTCTCAAATAGGCTATGGGGTAGCCACCAAGAAATCCATCTTCCCTGTAGGCGGTATGACCTGCGCCTCCTGCGTTTCCCGGGTGGAGCAGGCTCTGTCAAGTGTGCCGGGGGTAATTTCCACCAATGTTAATCTAGCCTCAGAGAAGGCCACTGTAGATTATATTGAAGGGACAGAGTTAGCTGACCTCAAGCGGGCAGTAAAAGAAGCTGGCTATGAACTCGGGTCAGAAACAGAGACGTTGGAAGATGTCACCACTGCCGCCCAGCGAGAGCTCCGAGGCGTAAGGAACAGGTTTATCTTTGCCGCCATCCTCGCTGCATCAATTATGGCTCTTATGTGGGCTCCCTCATTCGTAGGGAAACCCTATCTACTATGGGCACTAGCTACACCAGTACAGTTCTGGGCGGGGTGGCGATTCTACCGAGGGACATGGGGGGCATTAAGGCATAGAACCGCCGATATGAATACTCTGATTGCCGTAGGCACCTCAGCCGCCTACTTTTACAGCGTAGTAGCTATCCTCTTCCCCAGTCTTTTCGTCGCTGCTGGGAGGGAACCTGCCCTGTATTTCGATACCGCAGCCTTGATTATTGGTTTGATTCTCCTCGGTCGCTTTCTGGAGGCGAGAGCCAGAGGACAGACCTCAGAGGCAATAAAGAAGCTCATCGGTATGCAGCCAAAGACGGCTCTGGTTGTTCGTGACGGCGAGGAGAGGGAAATTCCTGTCGATGATGTCCAGGTCGGTGACCTCATTCTGGTACGACCGGGCGAGCGAGTGCCCGTGGACGGCATTGTTCATGAGGGGTATTCCAGTATTGATGAGTCTATGATTACCGGAGAAAGTATCCCGGTGGAGAAGAAGATAGGTGATGAGGTTATTGGTGCCACCATTAATAAGACGGGCAGCTTCCAATTCGAGGCGACCAAGGTAGGTAAGGATACAACTCTGGCTCAGATTATCCGGCTGGTGGAGGAAGCCCAGGGAAGCAAGGCTCCTATTCAGCGTCTGGCTGATGTCATCGCCAGTTATTTCGTGCCGATAGTGATTGGCATTGCCCTCATTACCTTCATCATCTGGTACTTCGTGGGACCAGCTCCCACCCTCACCTTTGCCCTCCTCAATTTTGTCGCCGTGCTCATTATCGCCTGCCCCTGCGCTATGGGGCTAGCGACGCCAACGGCGATTATGGTAGGCACCGGTAAAGGAGCTGAGCATGGTGTCCTCGTCAGGAGTGCCGAGGCACTGGAGAGGTCTCACCAGATAAATGCTGTGCTGCTGGATAAGACAGGCACTCTGACCCGAGGCGAACCAAAAGTAACTGATATAATCGCTGTCCCCTCTTCCTCCCAAGAAGAGGTTCTCCGGCTGGCCGCCTCCGCTGAGCATGGCTCAGAGCATCCACTTGGCGAGGCTATCGTCAAGGCAGCTTTAGAGAAGAAGCTAAAAGTATCTCCAGCCTCAGATTTTAACTCTATTCCGGGACACGGTGTCGAGGCTTCAGTGGAAGGCAAAAAGCTCCTCCTGGGCAACCTCAGGCTAATGAGTGAAAAAAACCTTTCCCTGGATGGACTGGGGGAGGAGGCCGAGCGCCTCTGGTCAAAAGGCAAGACAGTGATGTTTTTAGGTATAGATAGCCAGGTAGCGGGAATCATTGCTCTGGCTGATACCCTTAAGCCCAACGCCAAAGAGGCGCTGGAAGAGCTACACAAGATGGGCATTGAGGCAGTGATGCTCACCGGAGATAACCAGCGCACTGCTGAGGCTATTGCCCAAGAGGTGGGCATTGACCGTGTCTTGGCTGAGGTGCTGCCGGAACATAAAGCTCAGGAGGTCAAGAGGTTGCAGGAAGAAGGCAAGATAGTGGCGATGGTAGGTGACGGAATAAATGATGCGCCGGCTCTAGCTCAAGCTGATGTTGGCATCGCCATCGGCACCGGCACTGATGTGGCTATGGAAACTGGAGACATTACGCTGATTAGCGGTGATTTAGGTGGAATTGTAACTGCCATCTCCCTGAGTAAGCGCACCATGAGAACTATTAAGCAGAACCTATTCTGGGCTTTTGCCTACAATACTGCTCTTATCCCGGTGGCGGCGGGGGTATTGTACCTTGCCTTCGGGCAAACCAGTGTACCCTCAGGGCTTCATTTCATTCTGGGCAACTATGGGTTCTTAAATCCAATCCTAGCCGCCGCAGCTATGGCAGCCAGCTCTATCACCGTAGTATCCAACTCACTGCGTCTGAGAAGGTTTAAGCCAGCCAAATTTGCGGACTAATCAAGGGAGGTGTCCCAATGGCTATTGATCCTGTGTGCAAGATGGAGGTAGATGAAAACAAGGCAGCAGCTACCTCTGAGTACAAGGGAAAGAAATATTACTTCTGCGCTATGGGCTGCAAGAAAGCCTTTGACCAGAACCCGGAGAAATATCTAGCCGCGGAAAAGAAGTAGCTTGGTATTAGAGACACACTCCGGTAA
>DAOWJM010000001.1 GCA_030640325.1 Dehalococcoidia bacterium
ACTGTTTGCCCACACCCCAAAGTATGCCGGCAAGCTAATTTTCATTAGAAAAGGACATCGGCTTAGCCTTCAATATCATGAAAAGAAGGACGAAACTATGCATATATATCAAGGTAAGGCATTGTTGTAAATCGAGGGAAGCGATGGGCATCTGGTTTCCACCATATTTCAGCCCGGTCAGTGTATAAGGATTCCTCCACTCACCAAGCATCGTCTAAAGGCTATAGAGGACACCACATTTTTTGAAGTCTCAACTCCTGAGCTAGAAGATGTAATAAGGCTGGAAGACGACTACGGACGAGTCAAGTAGTGATTATATAGCTACTGCTCCTTAAAAGTAAGAGCGCCAGTGGGACAAACAACCACGCATTCACCACAGTCTCGGCACCCCGATTCGGCAATTGGCTCATCAGCAAAGGTGGTGACCACCCTCTCAAAGCCACGGTGGGCAAAACCAAGGACTCCTATGCCTAACCGCTCCCGACAAATCCAGATACACCTGCCGCAGAGCACGCACTTATTGGGGTCATAGATAAATACCGGGCTGCTGGAGTCTACCGGCAGTTCCCGCAGAAGTTTCCTGAAACGCCTCGTCTTAAGCTTAGTGCCGAGGTGATGAGCTATTTTTTGAAGCTCGCAGGAGCCATTAGCAGGGCAATGGGCACAGTCTACCGGATGGCTGGACATAAGTAGCTCAAAGGCAGTGCGCGCCAGCCTTAAAGCACTGGGACCTCTAGTGTTTACCACCATGCCTGGTTCTACTGTCTCAGTGCAGGCAGTAACAGGCTGCTCCTTGCCCTCCACCTCCACAAAGCACAAACGACAGGCGGCAGGAATTTCCGAAGCATCACGGAGTGCACAGAGATTGGGTATGTAAATGCCATTGTCCAACGCTGCCCACAGGACTTTCTCTCCCTGGCGGGCGGTTACTTTCTCGCCATCAATGGTTAAAGATACAGTCTTCATCTTCCTACTTTGAAGCTGGCACTTGACCGGGAGGCGATAGCTTCACTATGGCATTATATTGGGGAGGACAGGAAGTAACACAGGTGCCACACTTAACGCACTTTTCCTGGTCAATAATTTTATACCGCTTCTTGGGGTGGCTGGATATGGCTTCCACAGTGCAAGTGCCAACGCAGGCATCACAGGAGCGCTCACACTTTTCCGGGACGATGTAATAGGCGATTAGTTCCTGGCACATCAGTGCTGGGCATCGCCCCTCCTTGATATGTGCCTCATATTCGTCCCTGAAATAACGCAGGGTGCTCAACACCGGATTGGGTGCGGTCTTTCCCAGACCACAGAGCGAGCCAGCCTTTATGTCTTCCGCCAACTGGCTGAGCATATCAAGGTCTTCAATCTTCCCCTTGCCCTTGGTAATTTCAGCCAGGACTTCCAGCATTTGTTTCGTCCCCAAGCGGCAGAAAGTGCACTTGCCACAGGACTCCCTCTGGGTGAACTCCAAAAAATAGCGGGATATCTCCACCATACAGTCGTCCTCGTCAAGCACTATCATCCCCCCGGAGCCCATCATAGCCCCAGCATCGGTAAGGGAGTCGAAGTCAATGGGCAAATCCAGAGCAGATTCAGGGAGGCAGCCGCCAGAGGGACCCCCTATCTGCACTGCTTTGAAACGCTTGCCCCCCGGGATACCACTGCCAACATCAAAAATGACCTGACGCAGGGTGGTGCCCATGGGCACTTCTGCCAGCCCGGTATTAATTACCTTACCAGCCAAAGCAAAAACGGCAGTCCCTTTACTCCTCTCAGTGCCAACGCTGGCAAACCACTCAGCCCCGTTCTGAACTATGTGGCTTATGGAAACCAGGGTCTTCACATTATTGATAACAGTCGGCTTCCCATACAGACCATTGGTTGCGGGGTAAGGTGGGCGGTAACATGGGATGCCAGGTTCTCCCTCCAGTGAGGCGATAAGGGCTGTCTCCTCGCCACAGACAAAGGCACCTGAGCCTTGAAACAGCTTGATATCAAAGCTGAAATCGCTACCAAGGATATTCCTGCCCAGGAGGTTTAGCTTCCGCGCCTGGCGAAGAGCAATTCGTGCTCGACGGACAGCCAGGGGATACTCAGCACGAACATAGATATAGCCGTATCGGGCACCAATAGCATAGCCAGCAATGAGCATACCCTCCAGTACTGAATGGGGGTCACTCTCCAGAATAGCACGGTCCATAAAGGCGCCAGGGTCACCCTCGTCCCCATTACAAATTACATATTTTGGCTTACCTAGGGCATTACGGCAGATTTCCCACTTCTGTCCGGTGGGAAAGCCGGCACCACCCCTACCCCTCAACCCTGACCTTTTGACCTCATCTATAATCTCCTCTGGCTGCATCTGGAGCGCTTTCGCCAGAGCCGAATAGCCGCCGTTAGCAATGTAGTGCTCTATCTGTTCGGGGTCGATGTGTCCACAGTTTTTCAGAATAACCTTTTTCTCAAACTTGGCTCGAGGGAAATCGGAAAAGCTAGGAACAAGGTCATTTTCTTCCAGAGCAGCAAGGACGAATTCAAGACAAGGGTCATCGCCGAGGATAAATTCCCTGACTAGCCTCTCGGCTATCACTGGATTGACATGGCGGTAGCAGATAGGAGGGTATCCCGGCTTGCTTATGGTAACTATTGGTTCAGCGTAGCAATGCCCCATGCAGCCGACCTCGACTACGGGGCAGTCAAGCTTCTGCTTTTTAAGCTCCCTTTTTATTGCCTGGAGGACTTCCAGAGCCCCGGCTGCCCGACCACAGGTGGCTGCACCCACCATAATTACTGATTTGCCACCATCCCGGAGTCCCCGCCATTGGGATTCAGCTCGACTCTTTATCTCCCGGAAGGTTGAGGCCACACTTTGAAACCCGGTTGCTTTCACCGGCTTTCTTCACCCTGCCTCTCCTTTTCAAGCTTAAACGAGAGCAGGATTCCATCTACCTTAGTAGGTTCAACCTTACCTTGTGGCTTATTATCGACCACAGTTACTGGTGCCATAACACAGCAGCCTACGCAAGCGACAGTGTCCAGGTCGAACTCCCGGTCGGGGGTGGTCTGCCCTCGGTCAATCTCCAGCCTTCTCTTCCAGGCATCCAGTGTGATGTAACCACCCTTCATATGGCAGGCTGTGCCTAAACATACCCTTATCGAGTGCCTCCCAGGAGGATTGAGCCGGAACTGATTGTAAAAGGTGACCACGCTATAAACATCTATCTCTGGTATATCAAGAAATTCGGCAATCTCCAGCATGGCTTCCCGGGGAAGATAGCCAAGCTTGCCCTGAACCTTTTGCAGGACAGGAATAAGATTCCCTCTCTTTCTACCAAACCTATTTAGAATTCGCTTTGTTTGCTGTTTGACTTTTGCCTGTTCCTCAGTCATTACCATCGCAGCCAGTTGAATTATATGATAGTGAGCATATCTGTGCAAGCCGTTATCAGCTGGACGCTGAGGGAGCTTGACAAAGACAGCTCGGCTACCTAAAGTATCCATTGCTGACCACGCACACGTGAGACGTGCAGGAAGGGAACCTATGAAAGTCATTGGATTAATCGGGGGCATGAGCTGGAATTCTACATCGGAGTACTATCGAATTATCAATGAGTTATTTGCCCAGAGGCTAGGCGGTCTTCACTCAGCCCGCCTGATTCTCTACAGCTTAGACTTTAATGAGATTGAAAGGGCTCAGCGTGAAGCCCGCTGGGATGACGCAGCCCAAATTCTTATCAAGGCAAGTAGCGCCGTTAAGCAGGCCGGCGCCGACTTCTTGGTAATTTGCACCAACACTATGCATAAAGTTGCTGATGTCGTGGCGGAGAAAGCTAGCTTGCCTCTACTTCATATTGTTGATGTAACTGGCGATGCCATCAGAGAGCGAGGGCTGCACCGGATAGGACTACTGGGGACGCGGTTTGTAATGAAAGAACCTTTCTACCAAGAAAGGCTCCGAAAGCGGTTCGGTATCGAGGTACTTGTGCCTACAGAAGACGATATGACTACTATCCATCGAATCATCTACGATGAGCTCTGTCAGGGTAGGTTCAAGGCTTCTTCACGCCGTATTTGCGCTGAAATTACCAGGAGGCTGGTCAGTAGAGGTGCCAAGGGTATTGTACTGGGATGCACTGAACTCCCCTTGCTTATTCAGCCCAGTGATATAGATGTTCCGCTATTTGATACTACTCGGCTCCATGCGGAAGCAGCAGTCAATCTGGCACTGGCTGAAGGGTAAAGACAAGGGGCTGGGCTTATGCCCAGCCCCTTGTCTACCTATTTATGCCGCCGGTACCTTGGGCAGCTCGAGCTGTGCCTTCCTTACCTCTTCCTCAGGATAGGCATAATCTACCAGTTTACCTGATAGGTAAGCCTCATAGGC
>DAOWJM010000061.1 GCA_030640325.1 Dehalococcoidia bacterium
AGCAGGAAAAGGAGCGCGGTATTACCATTACCGCGGCGGCTACTACCTGCGATTGGCGGAAGCACCGCATTAATATCATTGATACCCCGGGCCATGTGGATTTTACTGCTGAGGTGGAGCGCAGCCTTAGAGTGCTGGATGGTGGGGTGGTGGGTTTCGATGCTGTGGCTGTGGTTGAGGCTCAGTCAGAGGCGGTATGGCGGCAGGCTGATAGATATAATGTGCCCAGGATTTGCTTCATCAATAAGATGGACCGAATTGGTGCCAATTTCGACCGCACTCTGTCTATGATTGAAGAGCGACTGCGTGCCAAGCCCCTGCCCGTGCAACTACCTTTAGGCAGTGAAGCCTCATATGAGGGCATTATTGACCTTGTGGAGAACAAGGCATGGTGTTTTGAGGGCAATCCTGATTCACCGCTGGCGGAGGTGGCTATTCCTGAGTCTGAGCGGGCAAGGTGTACCCAGTTTCGTCAAGCACTGATTGAGAAATTGGCTGAAAGTGATGACCATATTATGGCGGCTTATCTGGAGGGAAGTAGTATCGCCCCATCTGAGTTAAGACAAGCCTTGAGGAGGGTGACCTTGGCGGCAAAAGGGGTACCTATTGTTTGTGGCAGTGCGCTGAGGAATAAAGGTGTTCGTCCATTACTTGATGCCATTGTAAACTATCTTCCCTCCCCGCTGGATATGCCACCAGTAAGGGCTATTGATACCAGGGTGGGGGGCGAAGTCACTCGACCAGCCAAAGATGATGCCCCCTTTTCAGCGCTGGCTTTTAAGGTGGTTTCTGACCCCTTTGTCGGCAGGCTGGTCTATTTTAGAGTATATTCGGGCAAGGTAAAGGTGGGAGCACAGGTATTTAACTCAACCCGAGGTAAGAGAGAGCGCATTGGGCGTCTACTGCGAATGCACGCCAATCATCGTGAGGAGGTAACAGAGGCAGATACCGGAGCTATCGTAGCTACCTTAGGTCTTAAAAATACCTTCACCGGCGATACCCTGTGCCATTACTCTCAGCCGGTGCTTCTGGAACCTATCCGCTTTCCTGAGCCTGTGCTCTTTGTTGCCGTTGAGCCCAGAACCAGGGCTGACCAGGATAAACTGGGGGGAGCCCTGCACAGGCTGACCGAGGAAGACCCTACTTTTAGGGTAAATTATGACCAGGAGGCGGGGCAGACAGTTATTTCGGGTATGGGCGAGCTTCACCTGGAATTCTTAGTAAGCAGATTACTTAGTGAATTTGGGGTGGGGGCAAAGGTAGGCAAGCCCAGGGTTGCCTATAAGGAGACTATTACTGTACCCATGCAGGTAGAAGGGAAATTCATTCGGCAAACTGGAGGGCGTGGTCAGTATGGTCATGTCTTTATCCGGCTTGAGCCTATGGAGCGGGGTAGCGGCTTTCAATTTGTTGACCGGGTTAAAGGCGGGGCTCTCTCCAAGCAGTATATTCTGGCTGCGGAGATTGGTATTAAAGAGGCTATGGAGACCGGCGTCGTGGCTGGCTATCCCGTAGTTGATATTAAGGCTATCCTTTATGATGGTAGCTATCACGAGGTTGACTCTTCAGAAATAGCCTTTAAGATGGCAGGCTCAATGGCGCTACGGGATGGCGTCATCAAAGCTAAGCCTATCCTTCTGGAGCCGATTATGAAACTGGAAGTAGTTGCACCGGAGCAGTTCCTTGGTGATATAATGGGTGACCTAAATTCAAGGCGGGGACATATTGAGTCTATCGGGACACATGAAGAGATGTCTGTTGTTCGTGCCCTTATACCCTTAGCTGAGACCTTTGGCTATGCCACCACTCTCAGGTCATTAACTCAGGGCAGAGCTGCCCATTCCCTGGAGTTCTATCACTATCAGGAGCTGCCAGCCGAATTGGCAGACCAGATAACCGGTAAAGCTATGGTCAGATAGTTCGGAGGGTTTTAATATGCCTAAGCAGAAGATTCGTATTAAGCTAAAGAGTTATGACCACAAGATTCTTGACTTGTCGGTAGAGCAGATTGTAGCCGCAGTGGAGCGGACGGGAGCGGTTGTTGTTGGGCCGGTGCCTTTGCCCACTCGTATTCAGAAGTTCAGTGTTATCCGCTCCCCTTTTATAGATAAGGACTCGCAGGAGCAGTTTGAGATTCGAACCCATAAGCGTCTTATTGATATTGTAGAGATGACCTCTAAAACGATAGACGCCTTGAGCAGCCTGAATCTACCCGCAGGGGTTGAAATAGATATTAAGTTATAAGGTTTGAAGATATGGTTCAAGGTATAATCGGCAAAAAGCTGGGCATGGGGCAGGTATTCGGGGACAATGGCAAGGCGGAGGCGGTAACCGCCATTGAGGCTGGTCCCTGCATCGTGACCCAGGTTAAGACTACCGACAAGGAAGGATATAACGCCGCCCAGCTTGGCTTCGGGGAAGCCAAACGGCTCAACTCTCCCCAGCGGGGACATCTCAAGGAGCTGGGGCAGTTTAAGTATCTTCGGGAATTCAGGGTGGCTGATACTGAGGCGATTAAAGTGGGGGATAGGGTTGATGTCAGCCTGTTTAAGGAAGGTGACCTGGTTGATGTTACCGGCGTCTCCAAGGGCAAGGGCTTTGCCGGGGTGGTAAAACGACATCATTTTGCTGGCGGACCCAAAACGCATGGGCAGTCTGACCGACACCGTGCTCCAGGCTCTATAGGGGCTACTACCAGCCCTGGCAGGGTATTAAAGGGGATGCGTATGGCAGGACATATGGGCAATAGCCGGGTGACGGTTCGTCATCTGGAGGTATATAAAGCTGACCCAGAGCGTAACCTGTTGCTGGTTAAGGGAGCAGTTCCCGGGGCTAGGAATGGGTTGCTCCTGATAGAGAAATTGGGGGGGAAGTAAGGAAGTGGAAGTCTCAGTTTATAGCCTTGCCGGCGAGGTGGTTAAACATATTGAGGTAAGCGATAGCGTTTTTGCCCTGCCGTTTAATCAGGCGGTGGTGCACCAGGCACTGGTAAGGCAGCGGGCAAACGCCCGTCAGGGAACAGCTAGTACCAAAACTCGCAGCGAGGTCTCCGGCAGTAGCCGGAAGCTGTTTCGGCAGAAACACACGGGCTTGGCTCGGGCGGGCAACAGAAAGTCGCCACTGCGCCGGGGGGGTGGTATCGCTTTTGGTCCTAAGCCAAGAAGCTACCGGCAGGCAATGCCTAAAAAGATGCGCCAACTAGCAATAAGGTGTGTCCTATCAGCTAAGGCAAGGGATGAAGAGCTAGTGGTTTTGGAGCAACTGGAGCTTGAGAAGCCTAAGACTAAAGAGATGGCAGGGATTTTGGCGGCACTGGGGGTGGATTCCTCAGCTCTTATCGTTACCAGTGAGCCGGAGGAAAATGTAGTTAAGTCAGCTCGTAACCTGGCGGGGATTAAGACCATGCCAGCCAATATACTCAATGTGGTTGACATTCTTTCCTATAAGATGTTATTGATGACTGAGGCTGCGGTGCGCAAGGCAGAACAGCTATGGGGGGGCGGCAATGCATCTATATGAGGTATTGCGCCGTCCGTTGATAACGGAGAAGAATACCGCCATTCAGGCTCCTCAAGGCAAATATGCCTTTGAGGTAGCTGGAGAGGCTAATAAGGAACAGGTTAAACTGGCTGTGGAGAAGGCATTTAAAGTCAGTGTGACGCAGGTTAATGTGATGACAGTGCCTGGCAAGGGGCGAAGGATGCGGGGAAGGTGGGTGATGAGCCCGTCCTGGAAAAAGGCGATTGTTACCCTTAAGCCAGGGGACAAGATAGAACTGTTTGAAGGTGTTTAATACTTTGTGGAGGTCTAAGTGCCATTAAAGCAATATCGTCCAACCTCTCCCGGTAGGCGGGGTATGAGCGGCTCTACCTTTGAGGAAATAACCAAAACTAAGCCGGAGAAATCGCTGCTCTTGCCCCTTAAGAAGAAGGCTGGGCGTAGTAATCAGGGGAGAATAACGGTTCGCCACCGTGGTGGGGGAGCGAAGCGAAGGCTACGCATTATTGACTTTAAGCGTGATAAGCTTGGCGTCCCTGGCAGAGTGGCTGCCATTGAATACGACCCCAACCGCTCGGCTCGTATTGCTCTCATTTACTATGCTGATGGGGAGAAGCGTTATATCCTTGCCCCTTCAGGACTCGGTGTTGGTGATGCCATAAAGTCAGGCGGTGAGGCTGAGGTGAAACCCGGGAATGCTTTACCATTGAAGCTAATCCCAACCGGGACCCCGATACATAATATTGAGTTGGAGGTGGGGAGAGGAGGACAATTGGTGCGAAGTGCTGGAGCTGCAGCTCAGCTAATGGCGAAGGAGGGCGAATATGCCCTGGTTCGATTGCCCTCCAGTGAGGTGCGGCGTATCCGTAGCGATTGTTTGGCTACTATCGGGCAAGTAGGAAATGTTGACCATCGGGGTATTAATTTGGGTAAGGCAGGTCGTAAACGGTGGTTAGGCTGGCGACCTACGGTGAGGGGCTCGGCTATGAACCCCCGTGACCATCCTCATGGTGGAGGGGAAGGTAGAGCCCCGATAGGCTTGCCCGGACCTAAAACACCTTGGGGTAAGCCGGCTCTGGGCTATAGAACTCGTAAGTCAAAGGCTTCAGATAAGATGATTGTCAAGCGTAGAGGGAAGTGACAAAATGTCAAGGTCAACTAAGAAAGGTCCAGCCTTTGATGCTAAACTGCTGAAGAAAGTTGAGGCATTTAGCAGCTCTGGTCAGAAGACAGTGATAAAAACTTGGTCGCGCTGGTCTACTATCCTGCCCCAGATGGTGGGGTTTACCATTGGAGTCCATGATGGCAGGAGGCATGTGCCCATCTTTATCACTGAAAATATGGTGGGGCACAAATTGGGCGAGTTTGCCCTGTCCCGAACCTTCAGGGGGCACACGTCTAGGGGGGAGAAAACTACCCAGATAAGGAAAAGGAAGTAGAGCACAGAATGGAAGTGAGGGCAGTAGCTAAAGATACTGGTATATCACCACGTAAGGTGCGCCCACTGGTAGACATGGTGCGGGGCAAGAAGGTGGATGAGGCGCTAACCTTGCTCAAGTTTGCCCCTACACCCACGGCTCGAGTTGTAGCCAAGGTGGTGAAATCAGCGGCGGCTAATGCTGAGAACAATTTTCAGATGACCCCTTCAGATTTGAGGATTATCGGCATCTTTGCTGATGAGGCAAGAACCTTAAAGAGGTATCGCCCCCGGGCACGGGGGCGGGCAAGCCATATTCTTAAGCGTTCTAGCCATATAACGGTCATTGTTGCCGAGCAGGAGGATTAATTGGGTCATAAGGTTCATCCTTTTGGCTTTAGACTTGGAGTCATACGCAATTGGCAAGCCAAGTGGTATGCCGAGAAGAACTATGTAGGCTTTTTGCAGGAAGACCTGAAGCTTCGGCAAGCTATTGAATCCAGATATACTGAAGCAGGTGTCTCTCTGGTGGAGATTGACCGCCAGGCGAATAAGGTATCGATAACTATCCATACTGCCCGACCTGGCGTCGTCATCGGGCGAGGGGGGCAGCGAGTTGATGAAATGAGGCTTCATCTCGAGAGCCTTATCGGGAAGAGGATTCAATTGAGCATCCTGGAGATTCAGCAGCCTGAGCTCGATGCCTATTTGGTAGCCAGGGCGGTAGCTGAGCAGATTGAGCATCGTGTTCATTTCCGCAGAGCGATGAAGCAAGCAATGTTTCGCACCATGCAGGCTGGGGCTAAGGGGATGAGAATCAGTTGTGCCGGTAGACTGGGTGGTGCTGAGATAGCTCGCCGTGAGGTTACGCATCAGGGGCGAGTACCCTTGCATACGCTGCGGGCTGATATTGATTACGGGCTTACTGAGGCGCGTACCACCCTGGGTCGGATTGGAGTGAAGGTCTGGATTTATAGGGGTGATATTCTTCCCGAGCCTAGTAGGCTGGAGGTTGAGGAAGTGCCTGCCGGGCCAGCAGCCGTTGGCAGGGTGGAGACAAAGCCCCCTATCACTTCAGAACCGGAAGAAAAACCGGCTGAACCGGTAGCACCGCTGGTTGAGGAGAGTGCGGAAGCAGTGCCAGAGGTAAAGCCGGAGGAGAAAATTCCAAAGCGGAGGACAAGGAAAACCACCAAGACAAAACCGCCTGTAACGAAGGAAAAAGAGGAGACAGATGCTACAGCCCAAGCGGGTGAAGTACCGCAAGACTCATAAAGGACACCGCAGGGGTAGAGCCCAGGCGGGGAATAGGGTTGACTTTGGCGATTTTGGCTTACAGGCGCTGGAATCTGCCTGGGTTAGTAGCCGACAGATTGAAGCGGCACGGCGTGCTATCACTCATTACATTCGCCGTGGTGGCAACGTGTGGGTCCGTATCTTCCCTGATAAACCGGTCACCAAGAAGCCGGCTGAAACCCGTATGGGTGGGGGTAAGGGTCCCCCAGACCATTGGGTGGCGGTGGTTAAACCAGGGAGAATGCTATTTGAAATGGGGGGAGTTAGTGAGGCAGTAGCTAGAGGGGCGATGCGCCTTGCTTCGCATAAGCTCCCAATAAATACCAGATTTGTGTTCAGGGAAACCGGCATAGCCGTTGGCAGCGATTCAGCAACCGGGGAGTTGACTCAAGGTGAAGGTTGAGGAGATTCGAGCTCTCAGCACTGAAGGATTGAAAAAGCAACTGGAGGAAGCTCATCAAGAGCTGTTTAACCTTCGCTTTCGCTTGGCTACCAAGCAATTAGTAAACCACCGGGAAGTTTCCAGGGTTAAAAAGGAGATTGCCAGGCTGAAGACCATAATGAGGGAAAGAGAGCTGGGTACAAGGTGATGTCTATGGAAAGCAAGCGTAAAATTAGGCTTGGTCATGTGGTGAGTGACGGGATGAATAAGACGGTGGTGGTGGCGGTAGAAACCCCTAAGCGTCACCCGTTATATAAGAAGACCATCAAGAGGGTGGTCAAGTATAAAGCTCATGATGAGAACAATGAGTGCCGGGTGGGAGACAAGGTGAGAATTGTGGAAACTCGTCCCCTGTCTAGAGATAAACGGTGGCGAGTGGCTGAGATAATAACCAGAGGAGAGGTGGTGGAGGTTAAACCTGGGGAGATAACCTAAAATCGGTTTGGGGCTAGAGTGGTATGATTCAATCCTATAGCAGAATTAAGGCAGCAGATAATACCGGTGCCAAGGAGATTATGTGTATTAACGTTTTAGGTGGCACCAGGAAGAGATATGCCCGAGTGGGTGACATTATTGTGGCTTCGGTAAAAAAGGCAACCCCAAGGGGGGTGGTGAAGAAGGGAGAGGTGGTCAGGGCGGTTATTATTCGCTGTGCCCAGCCATACCGGCGCCCTGATGGCTCTTATATTAGGTTTGATGAGAATGCGGCTGTCATTCTCACCGATAAGAATAACCCTAAGGGGACCAGAATATTTGGACCAGTAGCCAGGGAGCTGAGGGATAAAAATTTTACCAAGATTATATCTCTGGCACCTGAGGTCTTGTGAGGAAGAATGAA
>DAOWJM010000053.1 GCA_030640325.1 Dehalococcoidia bacterium
ATAAATGATGCAGACGGGGTCGTCCTCGTCTACCTGAACATCAGGCTCTTGCCCAGAGTGTGATGCCAGCAAGTCATGGTGAGCCATCATGCTGGGGGCAGAACCTTCAAAGGAGATGAAATTCTTAACCTTGGGTAGACGCGGCCTTAAGGAATTGGCCACTTCTAATAATTCAGGCCCTACAAAAATGGTGTTGGCTTCCGAATAGTTGATGATGTACTCAAGCTCATCCTCCCTCAACCTAGGATTAAAAGGCGACGCAATAAATCCTCCCTTCATCGCTGCCCCATAAACATCGGCATACTCAAGACAATTCCAGGATAAGATTCCAATAACTTCTCCCTTCTTAACTCCCATTGCCTGCAAGGCATGTATCAGCTTGTTTACTCTTGTATTGAATTCGGAGAAAGTTATCCTTGTATCTCCATACACGAAGGCTTCTTGGCCTGGATACAAGAGCGCATTTCTGTAGATTATATCTGCCCAGGTGCCTATGTTGTATCGACATAGTTCTCTTAATATATTCTTTGTTGGCATTCTTTCCCTCCACCCCATTTACTAACTATTTCTACTGCTTATGGTGTTGCCGGTACGCTTCAATATAACGCCTGGCACGCTTATCACTAGCCAACACAAGGTCAGCAGCTAGAATAATTGGACGTACCTTGGCCACATCCACAATGAGACAGGTGACACCTGCGACAACAGCCATAACTACGAAGGCATTATTGAGCAAGTCACGATCGGGCAAGCCAAAAGAGACATTGCTGGCTCCCAGTGTCAGGTTCACTCCCAATTCGGCCTTAATCTTCCGAATGGCTTCTATGACTGCCAGCCCAGAGCTGGTATCGGCTCCCACGGCGGAAGCCAGGCAATCAATGATGATGTCCTCTCGAGCGATACCAGCCGCCTCAGCCCGTTGTACAATCTTGTGAGCGATGGCTACCCTCCGCTCTGAATCCTTTGGGATACCCTCCTCGTCTTGCACCAAACCAATGACTACTGCGCCATATTCCTTGACTAGAGGTAGAACCTTGGCTAAGGAGTGCCCTTCACCAGTAACCGAGTTAATGAGCGGCTTACCCTTGTAGACTTTGAGAGCTGCTTCTAGAGCCTCAGGGTTGGCACTGTCAAGGCATAGAGGTATATCTACCGTGTCCATCACTGCCTGCACTACCTGGGGGAGCAGGGTTACCTCGTCCACACCAAATGTACCCACGCTGACATCAAGAATGTCCGCCCCGGCTTGTGCTTGAGCCAGGGCTTCCCTACAGACAATCTCCAAGTTGCCTGCCTTCAGAGCCTCGGCTAGTTTTTTCTTGCCGGCAGGATTGATACGCTCGCCGATAAGCACTGTGGGCTGGCCATCACCAATGATTACTTCTTTCGCAGGGCTTGACACTCTGGTCTCCATCAGTCAATTTCCTCCCTCCTGCCGTCTATAATCCTATATCTTCCCAAGTAGATTGCCTGAATGAAGGTCTGCTCAAAGTTAGGGGCACTGGCTAATTCAATATATTTGACTCGGGAGGCAACAGCTTGGGCCTCAGCCCGCTTGCTAAGGGAAATCAGAGCCAGCTTGGCTCCCATGCCAGCGGCGTTTCCTGCCTGCCGGAAGCGGTTTAGCGGCAGTGATGGCAACATACCAATTGCCACCGCATTGGCTACATCGATGTAGGTGCCAAAGGCTCCGGCAATTATCACCTGCTTAATTTCGTCTTCAGAGCAGCCGTTCGCCTCCAGAAGCACTTGGATACCGGTGCGAATGGCTGCCTTAGCCAGTTGCAATTCTCTGATATCCTGTTGAGTGATAGTGATGGCTGGCTGTCCGTCTCGTTCCTCCTTACTAACTAACACAAACTCGCGTTGCCCTTTGTAGGTATGAACACGAGGGTGGTTCTCCACTATCCTGCCGCCTTCATCAATGATTCTAGCCAGATAAAGCTGGGACAGGGCATCAAGTATACCAGACCCGCAAATGCCAACCGGCGGTGCTTCTCCAATAGTCTGGTACTGGATGCTATCATCGGCTATTCGCAAGCGTTCAAT
This sequence comes from Dehalococcoidia bacterium, assembly GCA_030640325.1. Taxonomy (GTDB): domain Bacteria; phylum Chloroflexota; class Dehalococcoidia; order Dehalococcoidales; family BS750m-G39; genus DAOWJM01. The sequence goes on from DAOWJM010000053.1 coordinate 2,050, forward strand.
AGCTCCCGTGGCGGCCCGCATACCATTCTTGATATGACCGCCTTCGAAGGCAGGTCCAGAGGCACAGGAGACGGTAGCTACCTCCTCTTTATTTACTAGGGAAACCTCGGTATTAGTCCCGATGTCCAGAGCCACTATTGGTCCTTCGGCCTGTAAGACTTCTGTTGCCAACAACATCGCTACATGGTCGGCACCAACGAAACCAGCGATGTTAGGCAGCAGGTACACATATGCCCCTGGAGCAATACGTAAGCCCAAGTCACCAGCCTTAACGTCCAGAGCCCTACTAACCGCAGGGACAAAGGGAGAGAGAGCCAGTTGCCTTACTGGCAGACCGAGGAATAGGTGGTGCATGGCGGTATTGCCTGCTACTACTGCCTCAACAATTTCCTCTGTGTTGGCGCCAAGCTCAGCACATAGGTCAGCGCTCAGCTCGTTGATTGCTTCAACAGCTAGCTTCTGCACCGGCACACCCTCATCTGGCAACTGTATGACACCCGTAATACGACTGATGATGTCCTCTCCATAGCTGATCTGGGGATTCATGACCCCTTTGGCGGCTAAAGTCCGGCCGTTGCTCAGGTCAACCAGATATCCAGCAATCTTGGTGGTGCCCAAGTCTATGGCTAACCCCAACTGGTGGCTGGGGCGGGGGAGGAGAGCTATCACTTCGTCATTGCGGACTACAGCCTGGCACTCCCAGTTCCATGACCGCAGCTGGTCAGAAAGGATACGCAGGGCATTAATATCAACTTTGCCGCAGTGTAATTGGTGTTGCTGGTTTAGCGCCTGGAGCAAACGGTCAGCATCAGCCCTTGGTGCAGACAAGGATGGAGCTGCTAGTTGCAAGCGGTAGGCTTGAACTGGCGGCTCTGGGTGAACTGTTATCTCTAATCCCTCCACCTGGACCCGCTGTGGGGTGGTCATCGACTCAGGTGGCACAGTCAATTTGCAATCACTGGTAGGATAAGTCTGGCAGGCCAGACGCCAGCCCTCCTTCAGTTCTTGAGATGTGAAGACCTCCGGTTCGTTAGACGTTGGTTTTGAGACAGTTCCACTTAGAATTTGCACCTTGCATGAGTGGCAGGTTCCCTGGCCCCCACATATGCTACTGATACCCACACCGAGCCGGCGAGCACAGGCTAGAAGAGACTCGTTCCTCCGACACTTCCCTCTTAGCCCTACCGGCTCAAAATCAATGGTAAAAGCAGTCATCCTCTTCCTGTTTTGGCTTTATTCCGTTTCTCTACCTGGGCTGGTATTCTATAAGGACAGGTTTTCCTGAGGCTGCAGTGGGCACAGACTTCAGCTCCTGTCCACGTTGTCATTTGTGGCCCTAGGCCCATGACCATAGAAGTTGACTTACGGGGGCTCATTATTGCCAGAGGAGTAAGGCTTACCCCAATTTCCCGTGCCGGTACCATTTCAAGCAACCGCCACTGCTCCGTGATAGGTAAACCGGGCATACCCGGATTGATGGGGCTGCTTACCTGATAGCCACGGGATGATGCCTCACCCGCCATAAACTTACAGACTTCCTGGGTTAGTGAGTCCACGGCTACGCTGCCAATGCCATCCAAAAGCAAACCTCGCAAAGGCTCGTCCCGATTAAAGTAGTCTGTTACCTGTTTTTCCAGCCTGGGGCCGATAGTACAGACCACAACGGCTAGCTCTTTGGCCTTGGGCAGGAGCGAAGGTAATAAATGGCCATGCACCACGAGGTTACCCTCCAGGGACAATTGCCTAGGGCTCATCTCAGTTATAGAGTGGATTTCATAGGCCACAGCTGGCTCCAAGAGGCGAGCATTCCTTACACTGGCTAGTAGCTCAAGAATTAACCTTTTTATCTCAGGCCTGATTTCGGAATGTCCCCTGAAACCCTCCCGGCGCAACACTTCCCTGTTCTTCAAGCTCAGGGGGATATCACGGATTACGGACATATCTATCTCCCTCGGGGTCTTGCCAGTGGCGAGAGCATGCCATCAGGATAGCCCCGGTGCCCAGCCTCTCCTCCACTATTACAACCTCAGCCGGGTTAAGTACCTATTTGTATACGCCGTATTTCTTGGTGAAGTCAACCATCGCCTTGACATTTTCCGGCTTTACCTTATCAAAGAAAGCCCCGTTGGTCATTATATAACCGCCGCCTTTGCCGGCAGTATCGATGAGTTTCTTGGCGTAATCTTTCACTTGCTGGGGTGTGCCTAAGGCTAATAAATCGGTGGGCATATTGCCGGTTATGCAGGCAACGGTGCCGATTGTTTTCTTAGCTCTAGCCATATCTGTCGTATCGAACATCCATATCGTCTTACCTTTGGGCAAGTCTTTGATAACTTCCAGACGCGAGTTATAGCCACCCTCAGCCACGGGGAACGGGACGCATCCCTCTTCAATCAAGCCGATGAGGACCTTTCTGAAGTAGGGCCAGTAAAATTTCTTGAACTGCTCATCGGAGAGGAAGCCGTCAGCACCTTTATGTAGAGGTATGAAGATTACAGGTTTTCCGTTCATCTGTGCCGCGCCTACCCCCATCTTAATCATGAGTGGCGTTAGCGCCTCCATGGCTTCGATGAGCTTATCGGGCTGGCGGTACATATCCAGCATTATCCCCCTGGTGCCTCTGAGAGTGTCGCCGATGGTATCAAACGGTACCTTGGTAAATCCGCCGAGGAGCGCTGGGAAGCCTGATATCGCCATCTCACCATCGAAGCCGCCCACACTTCCGGCCCATTTCAGGGCTTCAGCGCCGGCATCAAAAAGGGCTTTATAGGCTTCCTGAACGGGAGGCAAACCAAAGGGTATAAAGTTAAAGGCAACACCATACATTTCGAGTATGCCGGTGAGGGCAGGGAGCATCCTAAAACCCTCTAACTTGCCGAATACGCGCGGCAGGTAGACATTACTGAAGAAATTCGACGGATCATCAATCAGGGCATCATATCCATCCGCCGTCATGTATTCGCCTTCGTTGCACTGGTACGAATGCTCAGGCGCGACCCCATGGCCGGGCCAGGAATATAACTTGTAGTCAAGGATTTCAAAGAACTTTCCCGGGCCAGGCCCGGCACAGCCCATATGCGCATCCGGCTCAAAGTCCAGGACGAATTTCTTCCAAGCCGCAGAGCATTTGTCGTAGTCATACATTGCTTCTTGTGGGGTTATTCCGTAATAAAAAGTGGGGAACATGTTAGGAAGTGGACAGACCGGCACCCTGTCCGGCGCTTTCTTTAATTGAGCGGCATCTTTTATCCTGGTTATTCTCTCTTTATACGTCTTCTCAGCTTTAGGGTTTTGGAATTTAAGGTCATTCCCCTCAGGGTCTTTCGGCGAAAGCCACCTATTAAATAGCTCCTCCTGCTTTTCATCCGATGACATCTCTTCCCATTTCTTTTCCATTATTATTACCTCCTGCACGTTCTCTGCTGAGGATTATTACTTGGCACCAACCCATTTCTGGGCCAGGGTAACTCCGGCCATGGCATCTTTGCCGTAGGCATCAGCGCCGGTATACTTCCTTATTTCCTCGCTCATCTGACCGCCACCAATCATGACCTTTACCTTGTCTCTCAAACCCGCCGCTTTTATGGCTTCTACAGTTTCTTTCATGGAATCAAAAGCCAGCGCCAGAAACCCACTTAAGCCAACAATAGGGGCACCACTCTCCTTTATCTTTTCGACAAACTTCTGCGCCGGGACATCCACGCCTAGGTCGTAAACCTCGTAACCGCTAACATCGAGCATGAAGACTACGATGTCCTTGCCGATGTCATGTATATCCCCGGCAACAGTGCCCATAACAACCTTACCTAGACGCTTAACCTCCGCTGCCTTGGCTAGCTTCGGCTTAACCATATCAGTTATCCCCTTCAGTATTTCACCAGAGTACACCAGGTCAGGTATGAAATACTCGCTATCGGCAAAGCGCTTGCCCACGATTTCTAAGGCACGTCTGGCATCGTCGAGGATACTGAGGGGGTCATCGCCGGCACTTAATCTATCTTGGACAATTCCCAACGCCTCTTTTTCCTTCAAATCAGCCAATGTGCTAACTAGATCTCCAGCCATGTTCCTTTACCTCCTTGACCTATATTGGGCTCTTCAGTCCGCTAGCGTTAATATATTGACCTCATTTGGCGCCTCCCTTATTATGCTCACAACGTCCTGGCCTCGTTGGTGACTTCTGCCGCTAATAATGACCTTGGCACCTTCTTTAAGCGGACATAATCCCACCCGTCCGGCCAATACCTGCCGTCGAGCCTGCATTAACCGCCACCTTCCCCTGAAGTAGCCACTTTATCCGTTCTCTCTTCTGACTGCTCTCCTTGGTCAAGAAACCAGTTCATCACCTATAACATCACGGTTCCCCCATCAATATAGATGATCTGTCCTGAGATGAAATCCGAGTCTTCTGAGGCTAAAAATACGGCTGTCCCCACTAGGTCGGTTGGCTGCAGACGTTTTTGAATGGATTGTTCCGAGGTCGCAATCTCGAATATTTTCTCACTATCCCTCTGGGCTAAACTGGCTTCAGAAGCCACGTATCCCGGGGCAATAGCGTTAACATTAATACCTGAGGAACCCAGAGCTCTGGCCAAGGCGTGAGTTAGTGTGTAAAGCGCTCCTTTGCTACAGGAATATGGCAAAAATAATTGAGCCGCGGGGACTTTAGCGACATTAGAGGCCATATTGATAATCTTACCCCTGGACTGCTTTATCATAAGGGGGGCTATTGCCTTACAGCATAGCCAGGTTCCTCTTACATTCACCGCAAATATTCGCTCCCATTCTTCCACCGTCCAGGCATCCCACGGTGTAATATTGATTCCATACCATATGGCAGCATTATTGAGGAGGATATCTACCTTACCATACTGCTGCATAACCTTCTCAGCCATCTTTTTGGTGGCATTTTCATCTGAGATATCGGTCTCCATAGCTACTGCTTCCCCACCTTTAGCCCTTATCTCCTTAACCACGCCCTCAGCCCTTTCCAGACTAATATCAGGTAATAGTAGTTTCGCACCTTCCTCGGCGAACCTTAATGCGAATGCCCGCCCAAGACCACGGCCGGCTCCAGTTATGATAGCTACTTTGTTTTCTAATACTGGTGACATATCTCCCTCCTTTTATTTTTTGCGATTGTGACCACTCATATTTTATGTATCCCATCTTCTTCTAAGGCCAGAGTTCCTGCGCCACGTCTTCCAGGCCCAGTTCTTGTAGCTTCTTTTTACTCGGCTTGGCTGTCTTGAGATCCCAGTCCATGGCAGCAAGGTACTCTCTGTCCAGGGTGTCCTCATCAATGGTTACCCCGGCTAAGGGGCCCTCTTTCTGTGGTGGTCTGCCGAGTACCCTGTCGGGGACTTTGAACTGTAGGGGGTTCAACCCTTCGCGAACATTGAAAGCCTGTCGAAGGTTAGAGATTCTCTCCCCGGTCTTAAGCAGTTCGTCAGTAGTTATGTCCCAACCGGTAACCGCGCTCATAAACTCAGCGATAGGGTTAATGCTGGGAAAAGCCCAGTACACGAACAGGCACGTCCCAGCACAAACCACGGCATGGTGGAAGTTGCTACCTATCTTGCGTGCTTCTCCTCTGCCAGCAAAGGACCTGTGGTCGAATCTGGGCAGCAGTCCTGACGGATGCGCGGGTGCATCCGACAATTCTGAACCGGTAAAATGACGACCCGGAGTGGGGTCTAGCCTATAGCTAGTTGCAAAGTAAAACGCATGCTTCGGGTCATGTGCTGGAAGCTCTTGCCCCTGAATATGCATGGCGTATTTGTCGGCGCCCTTGCCAATCTTCTCCGCCGCCACTTTTACCCCATCGCCCAACACAGCACCAAAGCCTTCCCTCTTGGCCAATTTTTCTGTCATGGCAACGATGGCTCTATGGTTGCCCCAGGTCATTTCAATACCGTCGGTGTCTGCCTTGGTAATAAGCCCATTCTCAAAGCATTCAATAGCCATGGCGATAGTAGCCCCGGCAGAGATGGTATCAAGCCCATAGCGATCGCAAATATCGTTTACCTTGATTATCGATTCAATGTTGTTATTGAGACAATTGGTTCCAAACATAGCTATCGTTTCATATTCAGGTCTACGTGAACCGGCCTCATATTTATACTCTCCAGTTCCCTCCTTCATGTACCCTCCACACGCAATGGGGCACAGATAACAGGCAAACCTCTTTGACCTACGCTCAATCACAGCGTCGGCTCCGATGGGTTTAGCATCGGGGAAGTCAACAACCCCTACTCCTCCCCAGTTTTTGACCGGCGAATCACCGTCCTGGGCGCCTCCAACAGTGAGGAACGGCGTGCCTATCGGCTTTAACCAGACAATATGCCCTCCCAGTTCACCCAGGTACTTTTTTCTTAGCTCATTGGTTCTTTTTTCATCGGCCAGAGGAACCTTCATGTTGCCTTTCACTGCCACTGCCTTAAGCTTCTTTGAGCCCATCACGGCGCCCAAACCGGAACGAGCAGCGGTTCTGCCCCTATGTATAACCGCGGAGATGAGAGAGAGATTCTCTCCTGATTGGCCAATGCAAGCTACTTCCACACCCTTGCCCAATTCAGATTTGAGTATGTCTTCGGTTTGGCGAGTATCCTTCCCCCACAGATGGGCAGCATCTCTCAGCTCGGCTTTACCATTATTAATGAGGAGGTAAACCGGCTTTTCTGATATGCCGGTAAAGAACACCGCGTCATAGCCAGCGAACTTCATGTGAGCACCGAAATAACCACCTGAATTGGCATCACCCCACCCCCCGGTCAACGGTGATTTCCCCACCACTGTGTGCCTTGTACCCGAAAGTGCCGGTGTACCGGTAAATGGACCGGTAAGAATGCCAAAGGTATTATCTGGGCCCAATGGGTCAACGCCAGCCTTTTGTCGGCTGAAGAGGATTCTGGCGCCGATGCCGTAGCCTCCAATGAACTGGCGGCTAAGCTTTTCGTCGAGCACCTCATCCTTTAGCTCATTTTTGGAAAGATCCACCAGCAGAATCTTTCCCATATAGCCTCGTGCCATACCTTCCCTCCTTGCTCTGTTATCTTTCAGTTTAACGCCCAAGAGACAAAAGCCTCACCACTAGCTTTACCGCGGCATATCATATCAGTTGGGCTACAGCCCCAAATAGGCTTTTTTGACAAGCTCCTCTTGTAGAAGCTCTTTACTTTCCCCTTCCAAGACCACTCGGCCATTTTCTAGCACGTATGCCCGGTCAGATATCTCCAGGGTACGTCGAACATTTTGCTCAATCAGTAAGATGGTAATTCCCTGCTCACGCAGGGCCTCTATGACCTGAAAAACTTCCAATAGTAACATCGGTGCCAGACCAAACGACGGCTCATCAAACATGCACAGCTTCGGCTTCGCCATTAAACCACGACCCATAGCTAGCATTTGCTGTTCGCCACCGCTTAGTGTCCTGGCTAATTGCTTTTCTCTTTCTTTCAATGCTGGGAAAATTTGATAAACCTGCTCACGTGTTTCTGCCTTGTTCTTCCAGGCTCCAGAGGTATAGGCACCCATCTCTAAGTTTTCACGCACCGACATGTCGGCAAAGAGTTTTCTACCCTCGGGTACATGAGAAATGCCTAGTTCCACAATGGAGTGAGGTGTTAGCCCATCTATTCTCTTGCCAAGGAACTCCACACTACCTGAAGCTGGACGTAGCAAACCGGATATAGTATTAAGCAGTGTAGTTTTACCGGCTCCATTAGCGCCAATCAAAGCGACTATTTCTGCCTCATCGACTCTTAAAGAAACGCCCCACAAAGCTTGCATCTTGCCATAAAAAGTATCTATATTGCTAACTTCCAGCATAAGCCTACTCTCCTAAGTATACCTCAATAACTGTTTTGCTGGTGGCAATCTCCTGTGGCGTTCCTTCGGCAATCTTCTCGCCGTGATGAAGCACTATAATTCGGTCACATACGCTCATAATTGCTTTCATGACATGCTCAATCATAACAATGGTAATCCCCTTATCCCGAATCCTGGTTACCAACTCCATAGCCTGGGCTGTCTCAGTGGGGTTTAACCCTGCCATCAGCTCATCAAGCAACAATAGTTCTGGCTTGGTGGCTAACGCTCTGGCTACTTCAAGTCGCTTCTGGTTAGCCAGGGTTAAGTCTTTAGCCGGGGTCGCTCTCACTGCTGACAACTCGACAAACTCTAATAACCCCGTAGCTTCCCTGGCAGCATCCGCTGATGACATACCGGTTGGCGTCCCGAATAACGACCCCAACAGTATATTCTCAAAAACTGGCATATTGGCAAAAATTTTAACTTCTTGAAAAGTTCTGGCCACTCCCATCCTACAGATTTGATGTGGCTTTAAGCCACTAATCTTTTCGCCTTTAAATCTTATTACCCCTGGTTTAGGAACAAGAGCAGCCGATATTAAATTAAACAGCGTTGTTTTACCAGCTCCATTGGGACCAATCAGACCGACGATTTCGCCCTGGTCGACATGGAAGTCTACCTTTGATACC
>DAOWJM010000051.1 GCA_030640325.1 Dehalococcoidia bacterium
GCCCCATGCCTACCCACTGAGAACCCTGCCCAGGAAAGACATAGGCTACCTTCATTGGCTCAACCACATCTCATCCTTTCCCCCGAATGATGGGATGCTCAATGCTGAAGAGTCACAAATAGCCGTTCCGACCTTGTTGCCAGTCATAGGTCATCAACCAGCCTTCTTTTTCGGGCTTTCGACCTCGATGACCTCCCTGCCAGCATAGCTTCCGCAGATAGGACAAACATGGTGAGATAGCTTAGGACTATGACACTGAGGGCAATAGTCCAGAGAGGGTAAGGCTAACCCAAGATGACTGCGCCTCTTACCCTGACGCGCCTTAGCATATTTTCGTTTGGGCAAAGCTCCCATAACCTATTCCGTTCCTTTCTCCTCACTCATCAAGTCATTGCCAGCCGAAGCCAATTTACTCAGCTCAGACCAGCGATGGTCTGCTCCTTGAGGCAGGCAATTACAAAGTCCCAGGTTAAGATTGTGACCGCAATCGGGACATAACCCAGCACAATCTTCACGACAAAGCGGTTTCATAGGAATAGCCAGTAGCGCACACTGATGTATCGCCCCAGTTAAGTCAAGAACATGATGCTCATCAATAGTGAAACAGCCAAACTCCTCAGGCAAGGGCAGCGAAGCACCACTAACTACATCTGTAGTAGGAAAATATTCCTCCTCAACATTTAGAGCCAGAGGGCAATCGAATAAGCTCAAACAGCGGCTACAGGTAAGTTCAACCTCGGTATCCAGTACGCCCTTAGCCAAGATACCCCGGTCAGTGCGCATCAACCTAACCTTGCCCTGAACCAGGCTACCGCTGCCATCACCGGTAACATCGATAATGTCGCTCACCTCATAATCCCGTATTGAACCTATAGATGACCTAAGCTGCTGGGCTACATTTATCTGCATCACCCACCACCCCCACTCCAATGGAAGTCAGCTTATTATAGGCAGAGCCATACAGCTACTGTCAAGCTTAAAGGAAAATAATAGGATATTTATTTATCTATTATCTACCTCACCCCCTGTGTCCCCCTCTCCTTCAAAGGAGAGGGGGAGGAATAAAAAAAGAGGGGGCTTCGCCCCCCTCTTAAAACTACTTCCCCCTTCCCCTCTAGGGGAAGGGGGTCAGGGGGATGGGGTCAATGTTATTTGTCTTTTAGCTTGTCAATCAGCATGGGCACTACCTAGAACAGGTCACCGACAATGCCATAGGTTGCTACCTCAAAGATAGGTGCGTCTGGGTCATCATTGATAGCCACCACAATATAGGCTCAGGGGAAACCACAATATTTAGTCCCCCACCCACTTTTTCTTCCTCAGTTCAAAGGCGATGGCGTTTCTTAGCACCTGATTGGTACCTTCATATATCTGGGTGATTTTGGCGTCTCTAAACATCTTCTCAATAGGATAATCACGCATGTAACCAACGCCACCAAAAATCTGCATGGCGTCAGTAGTAACCTTCATCGCTGTGTCTGAGGCAAAGACCTTAGACATAGCCGATTCCTGGGTAAAATTCTTTGCCCCGCTATCTATCATCCGGGCAGTGGCATAAACCAGCGCTCTAGCTGCTTCCACCCCTGTAGCCATATCGGCTAACATTTGCTGGACGGCTTGCTGGGCAATAATGGGGTGTCCAAACTGGATACGCTTCCGGGCATAGTCCACTGCTGCTTCCAGGGCTCCCTGAGCTAGTCCAAGTGCTTGAGCGCCTAAACCAGGACGGGAGCGGTCTAACAGCTTCATGGTCATGATAAACCCAATTCCCTCCCGACCAATTATATTCTCCTCAGGGACTAGACAATCTTCAAAAACCAGTTCCCTGGTTGCAGAAGCGCGGATGCCCAGTTTTTTCTCTTTCCTGCCGAAAGAGAAGCCTGGTGTGCCCTTCTCAACCAAGAAAGCGCTAGCGCCACGGGCGCCTCTTTCCTTAGCAGTCAAGGCAATAATGGTATATATCTCAGCCTCACCGCCGTTGGTGATAAATTGTTTAGTCCCGTTAAGGATATATCCGTCGCTGGTCCGTGTTGCGGTTGTCTTTATGGCGCCAGCATCGCTGCCTGCTGTTGCCTCCGTCAGGGCAAAGGCAGCCAATTTCCTGCCACTGGAAATGTCAAGTAGGTATTTACGCTTCTGCTCCTCAGTCCCATACTCCAGCAGGGTGAAGCTCCCCAGTGCACTGGCAGCATAGCTGACCGCCACAGCACTACATACCCGGCTTAGCTCTTCCACCACCAGACACAAATCGAGAAGACCACCACCCAAACCCCCATACTCTTCAGGAATATAGACACCGAACAAGTCAGTATCGGCAAGGATTTTCATTATCTCCCAGGGGAACTCTTCCTTTTCATCAAGCTCTGCCCGCACCGGCAATATCTTTTCCTCGGCAATCGTTCGTGTCAGGTTCTTGATTTCCCTTTGCTGCTCAGTTAAGAAATACTCCACAAGGCACCCCCTGAATGCACTTCAAAGGCTAAATTGAGCTTATTATAAGCAGAGCCAGCTACCTACTGTCAAGGCTGACAGAACCTTGACATTATGCTAAACCAGTATTACAATCCTGACAGGACTTGATGTTGATAGGGAACTATCCCCGAGGAGCATAAAACAATTCTTGATGAAAGAACCTGGGAATAGGTTCTATTTTCGCTTTCTCCATACTTTGTATACACCACACTATGCCAACTTTAAAGGTATATCGATGTGCTCCCAGGGGTCAATATAAGTTAGAGCACAGTAGAAGGAGGTGAATTCAATGGCAGCCAAGGCGTTTGTCCTCATTGAAACGGCAGTGGGCAGAAATAAGGAAGTGGCCGCTGCTCTGGAACAGCTAAAGGGGATAAAATCGGTTGATATTGTAACTGGTCCCTATGATATAATCGCTATAATGGAAGGGGAAAGTCTAAACGATATTGGCGACCTAGTTACAGGAAAAATCCACCCCATTACTGGCATTTCTAGAACCGTGACCTGCCTGGCAATACGGGGAACTTAACCCCATTCATATTTCGGATTTCAAAGGGATAACTCGAGACCGACCGCAGGAAGGGAGAAACGAGTATGGATTTTAGATTGAGTGAGGAGCAAGAGAAATTCAGACAGGAAGTTCGTGACTTTCTGGAAGACGAGTTAAGACAAGGGCTATGGGAGCCAAGCTGCGATGCCTGGATAATGGGTCACGACCCAGAGTTTACCAAAAGGGTAGCCAAGAAGGGCTGGATTGGTCTAACCTGGCCCAAGGAGTATGGGGGGCAGGGGCGCTCCTTTGTTGACCGCCTTATCCTAACTGAAGAGATGCTGCGCTACGGAGCACCAGCTGCCTGCCACTGGTTCGCCGACCGTCAAATAGGGGGTGCCATCGTTCACTATGGCACTGAAGAGCAAAAGAAGGAGTTGCTGCCCATGATTTTAAGGGGCGAAGCCTACGTCGGTCTGGGCATGAGCGAGCCAGACGCTGGTAGTGACCTCGCCTCGCTTAAAACCCGAGCCGTTGAGGATGGCGATTATTATGTCATTGATGGTCAGAAGACATGGACTAGCGGCGGCAGCCACATGAACTGGATTTCCCTGGTAGCTAGAACAGACCCGGATGCCCCCAAACACAGAGGTATAAGCGAATTCTTTTTTGAGACCAGCTTGCCCGGGGTTACTGCTGTCCCTATAGTAGATATTACCGGGGGTGTGCACTTCAACGAAGTCTTTTTTGAGAATGTGCGTATTCCCAAGAAATGCCTGATAGGGGAGAAAAACCGTGGCTTTTATCAGGTTTTGAACCAGCTTGATTACGAGAGAAGCGGGATGGAGCGGCTGATGGCTAATTATCCCCTGTTTGAAGCCCTCATCCAATATACCAAGGAAACCAAGCGTAACGGGAAACCGCTATCTGAGGAACCGGTTATTCGCGCTAAACTGGCGCAACTCCAAATAGGGCTTGAGATTGGGCGTCTGCATATGTATCGTGTCGCCACGGTTATGGACGGGGGTCGTGCCCCTAACTGGGAATCATCAATGTCCAAGGCATATGGCACCGCCTTTGAACAACACCTGGCAAGCACAGCGATAGAGATTCTGGGACTCTATGGACAGCTTTCGCCCCAATCCAAGTGGGTGCCAGTGCGAGGCATGGCTTATCACTCATATTTGTCATCTAAGGGCTATAGCCTCCAAGCTGGCACGTCAGAGATTCTGAAGAATATTCTGGCTTTAAGAAAGCTGGAGCTGCCCACCCAATGAATAATTTTTAATCTACTTTCTACCCAGAGATATTACTCAGCAGGCTAGTAGGAGGCATGATAATGGATTTAGCTCTCTCTGAAGAACAGGAAATGGTAAAGAAAATGGCTCGCGATTTTCTGACCGATAAGTTCCCCAAAACGGCGGTTAAAGAGATAGAGGAGAGTGAGCTGGGCTACTCACCGGAGTTATGGCGGGAAATGGCAGGGTTAGGCTGGATGGGGCTAGCACTTCCAGAAAAGTACGGTGGCGGCGATATGAGCTTCCTTGACCTGGCAGTGCTGCTGGAGGAAATGGGGAGGGCTTGCCTACCCGGTCCTTATTTCTCCACGGTGGTTCTTGGTGGTTTAACCATTCTTGACACCGGAAGCGAGGAGCAGAAACAGGAATATTTACCCAAGATAGCCAGTGGTGAGGCAATCTTCACTCTAGCCCTGACTGAACCCAGCGCCAGGTATGATGCCGCTGCCATCGAGACCGAAGCCGCCGCTGATAAGGATGCCTACATTCTAAATGGCACCAAGCTCTTTGTTCCCGATGCTCACATTGCTGATTATATGCTGGTGGTAGCCAGAACCAATGAAAAATCCAAGGGTGAAGAGGGGATTACCATATTTATGGTAGATGCCAAAAGCCCAGGCATAAGCCATACAGTTTTAAAGACCATTGCCAATGACAAGCTATGTGAGGTAGTTTTCAGCCAAGTAAAGGTGCCCAAGGAGAATGTCCTGGGGCAATTGAACCAAGGGTGGAGCGTGGTGCAGAAAATAATCCAGCGAGCGGCAGTGGCAAAATGCTGCGAGATGGTCGGCTGTATTCAGCAGGCATTGGACATGACCGTTGATTATGCCAAGGAAAGAAAGCAGTATGACCGTCCTATCGGCAGCTTTCAGGTTATCCAGCATTACTGCGCCGATATGGCAACTGATGTTGATGGCACCAGGCTTTCAACCTACCAAACCGCCTGGATGCTGAGCGAGGGTCTTCCTTGCACCAAAGAGGTAGCCATTGCTAAGGC
>DAOWJM010000090.1 GCA_030640325.1 Dehalococcoidia bacterium
ATCACCAATCTCTTCCGACCTGGCTGAAACTATTACCTTGCCCGGGGTTAGCTCACCACCAGGGGCTACCACCAAGCGGACAATGCCACTGCCATCACGGGCAAAGATAGAGGCTGTCTTAGCTGCTCTCAAGAAATCGGCGACACTAATCACCGCTCGGGTATTGTAGCTCTTGGGAATGAGCTGGGCATAATTGGGGAAGGTGCCCTGAATCAACTGGGAAACTAGCTCAATATTCTTCAGGCGAAATAGAGCCTGGCTCTTATTGGGGTTTACCGTTATCTCTACCGCCTCCTCCTGGTCAGCCATAAGCCGATTTAGCTCACCCAGTGTTCTTGCTGGAATAATGACCTCGGTCTTCTGGCTAACTGGTTCGGCAAGAGGTAGCTTATATACGGCTAATCTAAAGCCATCAGCCGCCGCTAGTGTCAGCAAATCACCGTCAAACTCAGCATCGACCCCGGTAAGTACCGGGCGAGACTCCTCAGTGGCGGCGGCAAACACCACCTTTGTAATCCCCTGACGGAGGACTTCTACATCAACCTTGGTGGTAATACCCTCGTCAACCTTGGGTATGGGGGGGAAGTCCTTGGCATCAACCCCGCTGATTCGCGCCTCAAATCGGGCACACTTTAGCCCCAAGGTCTTGGTCTGAGGGGAAAGGCTAATATCCACCTTCTCGCTGGGAAGGGAGCTGATAAACTCGGTGAGAAGCCGGGCGGGAACAGTGATTGCCCCCTCCTCCTCCACCTTAGCCCCAATCCAGCAGCTAATAGCCATTTCCAGATTGGTGGCAGCCAGCTTGAGCCGCGACTGGTCGGTAGCTAGGAGGACATTATTGGTTATCGGGAGGGTGGTTCTGACAGCTACCGCTCTCCCCACAACGCTGAGTCCTCGATTTAGGTTCTCCTGAAGGCATGATAACTTCATAATACACCCCCAAAAACACACTACTAATAATAAAGTAGTATATACCAATAATTATTTTTACTCAAGGGTAATCGTCCCGCTTTTGCCACCACTTTTCCTAACCAGACGTATACTCTCAATTTTCATGCCCCGGTCCACCGCCTTACACATATCATAGATGGTCAGAGCGGCGACCGCCGTAGCGGTAAGTGCCTCCATCTCCACCCCCGTCTTACCTGTGCTCTTTATTGTGGTGGTAATCTCCACCGCACTATTTGCCTCATCCAGGCTGAACTCAACCTTAACATCGGCAATAAAGATGGGATGGCACAGGGGTATTAAATGAGGCGTCTGTTTGGCTGCCATGATGCCAGCTAGCTGGGCGACCGCCAGAACATCCCCCTTCGCCATCTCCCCCTTCCTCAGCCGGTCAAGGGTAGAAGCCTTCATCCTGACCACGCCTTTAGCCACCGCCTCACGCTTGGTATCGGGCTTGCCGGAAACATCCACCATGCGGGGGCGACCCTGCGCATCTATATGAGTTAGCTCCTCCACGATTAACCTCCCACCTGAGAGAACGGTCGCTCTTTAGGCACATGACCCTCTGCCATGTGATGTCGCAATGGCTTACTAGCCACTGCCTCCTCAATCAGTTGTTTCAGCCCCGCCGAAGAAATGCCACTGCGCAGGGGCTGTTTAAGGTCTATCTCATCATCAGCTAACAGACAGGGGCGGAGCTTACCATCAGAGGTAAGCCGCAACCGATTGCAGTGAAAGCAGAAATGCTCGCTAACCGGAGTAATAAAGCCAATGGTGCCCTTGGCATGAGGAAGGCGAAAATACTTGGCTGGACCATTGCCTATACTGGGCAGGCAGGGCTCCAGTTCCCCCAATGATTCAAGCCTCTGCCTCATCTCACTGGCTGAGACAAACCGTGGGGCTGGGGTGGTCTCGCCAGCAAAAGGCATAAGCTCAATAAAGCGAACATGCCACTCCTCGGCGATGGTTTTGGCAGCAAAATCCAGCAGCTCACCATCATTAATGCCAGACATAACCACCACATTAAGCTTAACCGGATTAAGCCCCACCGCCCTCGCCACCTCGATGCCTTCCAGCACCTCGCTAAGACTATTACCACAGCGGGTAATGAGCTCAAATTTATCCTGCTTAAGGGTATCCAGACTCACATTAACTCGCCGTAGTCCTGCCTGCTTTAGCTCAGCAGCATAGCCACCGAGCAAAGTCCCGTTGGTGGTCAGAGAAATATCATCTATAGCATCTATTTGAGCCAGCATCTGTATTAGCTCGGGCAGTCCCGACCTTATCAGGGGCTCGCCGCCGGTGAGCCTTATCTTATCTATCCCTAGCTCGGCGGCTGCCTGGGCTATGGTGTAGATTTCCTCATAGGTGAGGATTTCCCCATGAGAGATTAGGCAAACACCACCAGGTGGCATACAATAGATACAGCGCAGATTACAGCGGTCGGTCACCGAGATACGCAGATAATTTATAGGACGCTGGAAGGAGTCAGAAAGTCCAGTCATAGATTATACTTCCTCCTCAGTAACTGGCATGCCTGCCCTGCTGCCTGCCCCCGATGGCTAACTCGGTTTTTTACCTCCAAAGGTAGCTCAGCCATAGTCTTATCTAGCTCAGGGAGATAAAAGACAGGGTCATAGCCAAAGCCCTGCTCCCCCCTCGGCTCAAAGGCTATAAAGCCCCGACACTCTCCAGAGCAAAACTCTACCTCACCCTCAGGGGCAGCGATAGCAATAACACACCTGAAACGAGCCGAGCGCCTCTCCCAGAGCACCCCCTTGAGCTTAGCTAATAAGTAGTCGATTCTATCCCTATCTGAAGCACCCTCGCCAGCATAGCGAGCCGAAAGTTGACCGGGCTCACCACCCAAGGCATCCACCTCCAGCCCAGAGTCGTCAGCCAGCGCTAGTAGCTGGCTCTCGGCAGC
>DAOWJM010000075.1 GCA_030640325.1 Dehalococcoidia bacterium
ACTCTCCAAGGAGGAGGTAGAGAGGATGCAGCGTGAGGGAGAGACCTACGCTGCTGAGGATGCCAAACGCAAGGAAGAGGTAGAGACACGCAATGCCGCTGACACCCTGGCTTATACCGCAGAGAAAACCCTCAGGGAGCAGAAGGACAAGATACCCTCAGACTTGAACCAGGAGGTAGAAAGCAAAGTTCAAGCGGTACGCTCGGCACTACAGGGCACAGATATAGATGCCGTCCGCCAGGCAACACAGGAGCTAAACGAGGCTATGCAGAAGATTGGCGCTGCTATCTATAAGCAGCAACCACCCCCCGGTGAGCAGCCTCCACCGGGTGAACAGCCACCACCAGGCAAAGAAGGCGAAGAAGGCACCGTGGAGGGTGAGTTTAAAGAGGTGTAAGTTAGGAGTTAAAGAGGGGCGAAGCCCCTCTTACAAAAAAACCATTCCCCCTTTCCTTTGAAGGAGAGGGGGATAAAGGGGTCGACAGAGTCGCCTCTGGCGAGGAGAGGTAGAAAATAAATGTCATCAATGCCAATTTATGAGGAAAGGCTGAATGCAAGCTCCCCGCTCATAGCTGGTGTTTCGTTATGGGCATTAGCCGTTGGTCTAGTCCCGGGTATTATTCTTGGAGGGCTATGGTGGCTCTTTGCCCTCTACATTGCACTGACCATTGGCATCATAGTCAGCTTCTTTCAGATGAAGGTGGAGCTGTTTGAGGATAAGCTAGTAATAAAACTCGGGCTTTTTTACCGTAAGGTTATTGAAGTTGAGAAGATACAGGGTTGCTCCCCTCACAAAGTGCTTCATCCGGTAAGGACATATGGAGGATGGGGCATCAGGAAAGGAAAAGACGAAACCTTTGCTCTAACCCAGGCTTTTATAAATGACGCTATAAAATTGGAAACTACTGAGAAGACCTTCGTCATCTCATCCCGAACGCCAGAAAATTTTTGCGACGCTATCAAATCAGTAAAGAGATAATAATATGACAATAAAGCGGGATTATTATGAAATCCTCGGAATAGACAGAAATGCTACCGATGAGGAAATAAAGAGGGTATTTCGTAAGCTAGCCTTTAAGTATCACCCTGACCACAATCATGATGATAGGGCGGGGGAGAAATTCAAAGAGGTAAACGAAGCCTACGAAGTGCTCTCCGACCGGGATAAGCGTGCTGCTTATGACCGCTTTGGGCACGGCGGTGCCGAGGGGCTTTTCGGGCGAGGCTTTGAGGGCTTCGACTTTGGCGGCTTTGGGGATATCTTTGACGCCTTCTTTGGCGGGGCAGCCACTGCCACCCGCCAAGCACCACAGCGTGGTGCTGACCTCCGCTACAGCATTACCATCACCTTTGAGGAAGCAGCCCTGGGCTGTGAAAAAGAGGTAACCATATCGCGCACCGAGAACTGCTCATTGTGCCAGGGTGTTGGCTGCAAGCCAGGTAGTCAGCCCATCCGATGTCCCAACTGTAATGGCACTGGGCAGGTGCGACGGGTCCACCAGAGCCTCTTCGGTCGTTTCGCCCACACCGCCACCTGCGAGCAGTGTCACGGTGAAGGCAGAATTATTACCGAGCCCTGCCCCCGGTGCCGCGGCACAGGTAAGGAGAAGCACAAGCGTGATATCTTGATTAAAATCCCGGCTGGGGTGGATAATGGCTCTCAAATACGCCTCAGTGGTGAGGGTGAGGCGGGGACAAGGGGTGGCTCCCCAGGCAATCTTTATATCACCCTGTCAGTCAAGGAGCATGAATTCTTCACCCGATATAATGACGACATCCTCTACGAGCTGTCAATCAACTTTGCTCAAGCTGCTCTGGGCACTGAGGTAGAGGTGCCTACCCTGGGCGGCAAAACCAAGTTCAAGGTCCCGGCTGGCAGTCAAACGGGGCAAATCTTCAGGCTTAAAGGTCAGGGCATTGCCCATTTACCTAGAGGTGGACACGGCGACCAGCTAGTTATGCTATTTGTAGTTACCCCTGATTCACTAACTGAAAAACAGCGCCAACTGCTGGGGGAGCTGGGCGAGAGCCTAAGTCCAGCCAATATGCCTGATGCCAAAAAATGGAAGGGATTTTCTCAGCGGGGTCTGTAAAAATCCTGATTTTTGGGTAATCGGACAGACTCAGCGCTTAAACAGGGAGAACAATTTCCACCTTCGACCCACTAGCTCATGCCTGGCTTCAGCCTCCATCAGCTCCAATGCTGCTTGACGAGGGCTAAGCCCCTGGAAAAGAACCTTATAAATCTTCTCGGTAATAGGCATCTCCAGCTCAAACTGCTGGGCTAGATTATGGGCAACAATGGTGGTGGCTACCCCCTCAGCCACACCATTCATTGATTTGATTATCTCCTCCAGCGAGCGCCCTTTGGTTAACTCCACCCCCACATAGTGATTACGACTTAACGGGCTTGAGCAGGTAGCGATTAAATCGCCCAAACCGGTTAACCCAGAAAAGGTGAGTGGATTTGCCCCGAGGGTAACTCCCAGAGCCGTTATCTCGGTCAGACCACGGGTGATTAAAGCCGCCTTAGCATTGTCACCATAGCCTAGCCCATCAGCTATGCCAGCCCCCAGAGCGATAATATTCTTCAATGCCCCCCCTATCTCCCCCCCTATGACATCGGTATTGGTATATAGACAAAGGTTGGGGGTATTTAACAGCTTCTGAGCCCTTCTGGCTACAGCCTCGTCCCAGGCAGCCACCACTGCAACCGCAGGTAGGTCGCGGAGAATCTCCTGTGACAAATTAGGCCCGGAAAGAACACAAATATTAGGCCAAAAACCAGGGCTTATCTCATCGGCGATTACCTGGGACATCCGCTTGTTACTATCAATCTCCAGACCTTTGGCGGCACTCACTATCAACATTGAACCATCAAGGTGGTCAGGAACTGATTTTATGTTCTGCCTCATCCTCTGGGAGGGCACAGCCAGGATTACTGCCTTGGCATCGGCTAAGGCTTCACTTAATGAGCTGGTAATTGATAGCTGAGGAGGCAAGGTAATACCAGAAAGCACGTCGGAATGATATCTGGCATCTCTCAGTTCAGCGGACTCTTGTTCTGTCCGTGCCCACAGCCTGACCTCCATCCCCTTACGTGCTAATACCACTCCCAAGGTTACCCCCCAGGTAGTGGTACCAATAATGGCAACCCTGGACATACCTTACCCCGCTCCATCTGTGTGGTTAGAGGAAGGCGAATCCCTCTCCCCAGCCTTCTCGCCGAGCTTGCGCTCTTTGCCCGATATCAATCGACGGATGTTATCCCGGTGCATAACAAAGATTATTACTGTACCCACCAGAGCATAAAACAGGTACTCTATAGGGAAGCCGTTCAAAATGGTAAGCGGGACCAATATGGCATAAGTACCTACTGCCCCAGCAATGGAGCCTAGAGAGACAAACCTGGTTAAGCCGGCACCTATAATTAGAATCTCACCGCCAAATAACGCTGCTACTGGGCATAAGGCAATTAGCCCGCCGAAGAAGGGGGCGACGCCTCTACCCCCCCGAAATTTAAGAAATACCGGCCAGATATGTCCAGCTACCGCTGCCAGAGCCGCCAGAACCTGGGCAACCAGCGAGCCTAAACCAAAGTCACCCACCACCAGGTAGCCTTTACCGACTATCAACCCGGCAAATACCACCGCCAGCACTCCCTTTGACATATCCAAGACAGCCACCAAAGCGGCTGACTTGCGACCAGCGGTTCGGAGCACATTAGTTGCCCCTGTCTTGCCACTACCATATCGTCTAACATCCACCTTAGCCTGCTGCCTGCCTACTAACAAACCAAAGGGAATAGAGCCCAAAAGGTAACCAAGTATCACTACACCGACAAACTTGGCAATATCCAGCAGCTCGACTGTCACAGCTCACCTCTAGTTTTAAAGACTAAACGAAACGGAGTGCCAGCGAAGCCGAATGACTGGCGTAGCTTGTTCTCCAGGTAGTGTTGGTAGGAAAAATGTATTAGCTTAGCGTCGTTGACAAAAAAGACGAAGGTTGGTGGGTTAACCTCAGCCTGGGTAGCATACAAAATCTTTAGCTGCTTGCTGCCCTTTCGTGGCAGATTATGAGCAGCTACCGCCTGCTGGACCACACTATTAACTTCAGCGGTGGGTAGTCGTTTGAGCCTCTCCTGATATACCTGACACGCCTGAGGCATCACCTTGTCCATCCCCTGCCCAAACTTAGCTGAAATATACACCACCGACGCATAGGACATAAACCTGAGATGGCTCCTGATATACCTATTACATTCAGCTACACTCTTGCTCACCGCCAGGTCCCACTTATTGACTACCAATACAACCCCCTTAGCCGCCTGCTGAATATAACCAGCAATATGCTCATCCTGAGAAGTAAGCAACTCAGTGGCGTCAAGGACCAGCAGAACTACATCAGCCTCATCAATTGCCCGCAGGGCACGAATCACGCTATACCGCTCTACTCCCACCCCCCACCGACCCCGCCGCCTGATTCCAGCGGTATCAATAAGTATCACACTTTGCCCACCAAAGTCAAGCAAGGTATTTATAGCATCGTGGGTAGTCCCCGGGACTTCATCAACAATAGCCCGCTCCTCACCCAAGAGGGCATTAAGAAGCGTTGACTTACCCACGTTAGGTCTACCGACAATAGCCAGCTTCATAATCTCTGCCTCAGCCTCAACCACTGAAGGGGTCGGCAGCAGGGAGATAACCTTATCCAGCAGCTCAGCAGTACCCCGACCATGATAGGCACTAATGGCAAATGGCTCACCAAGTCCCAACTGATAAAATTCTACCGCCTCGGTCTCAAGCTTGGCATTATCCGCCTTATTAGCCACTAATACTATGGGCTTGCTTGAACTGCGGAGCATCTCAGCAATCTCCAGGTCAGAGGGCACCACTCCATCCCTGGTGTCCACCAAGAAAATAATAACATCAGCCTCGGCGATAGCCACCTCTACCTGCCCCTTGACTCCTCGAGCAATAGGAGACCGGGGTCTCACTTCTAGACCGCCGGTATCAACTATGGTAAATTCAACCCCCTGCCATGAAACACCAGCAAATATACGGTCGCGGGTTGTCCCGGGCAAATCCACGACAATAGCTATTGGCTTGCCCGCCAGGCGATTTAACAGGGTAGATTTACCCACATTCTGTCTGCCGACAATAGCCACAATAGGTTTACTCACAGCCACCTCCAAAAGCCTGTTACGAGATATATCCTTTGCCTCGGGAAGGCTTCTCCTCTCCCTCCTCTGTAGCCTGAAGAGGCTTCGTCGCTGGTATCTCCTTAGCAAACTTGACGCTGGGGGGCTCAACCTCTGTTCTGGCAACCGTCCTCAGCTCGGCGATGTTATCCCTGAAATCCTGAACAAAGGCGTTGTATTCCATCACTAGCCTATTGTACTGGTCTTTAGTTTCCTGCGGAATTTCAATACTCTGCGCCACCTCGTAAAACTGCTCTATAAATTCATAATAATGACTGGTTACCATCCACAGCTCACTTTGATAGGTGCGCAAATAAATACCAAACCTCCTGGTTCTGATATCGCTCTCCACCCTATCGATGAAACTATTACACCAGGTATTGAAAATCCGCTGTGCCACCTCGCACTCCCGAGCCCAAGCCCACACTTTAGCATTATCGGTAGTGAATAGGCTACGGATAACAACAAAGATAGACAGTGACGAATCGCCCATAAATCTGCGATTAAAATATCCGGCTAGTTGCTTGAGCCTCAGCGATGCATGTTCCAGTTCCTTCTCCCCGGCTCTGGTTATGGCCACCACTAAACCGATGATAAGGATAATAACCAGAACCGCGGCTAGGACCCAAATTGGCCACTCGTAGAAATAGCCAATGAGAGCCAGTGCTGTGATTAAAATCGGGCACCAGCCCCAGTTTATTATAGACCTTAAGATATACACAGTAACCCCCTAACGATAGCCAGCCAGCGGAATCTCCAGACCACCCAGTATTCCCGCCAGCAAGGCTTTCTGCATGTGTAACCTATTTTCAGCCTGGTCAAAGACCACTGACTTGGGAGTATCTAAAATCCCCTCAGCTACCTCCTCACCGTGATGAGCAGGTAAGGGATGCATCAATATGGCATCTTCTCTGGCTAAGGACAGTAGTTCACCATCCACCTGATAGGCGGCAAATATCTGGCGTCGCGCTTCAGCCTCAGTCTCCTGCCCCATACTGGTCCACACATCAGTATAAACTACATCAGCCCCGCCAACTGCCAGGCGCGGCTCCTCAGTGCAAAATATCTCGCCACCACTACCAATAGCATTGCTTTGAGCCAGACGCAGTATTTCCTCCTGAATGGCATAGCCAGAGGGGGAAGCAATCCTGAAATTCATCCCACTAAGCGAAGCCGCCAGCATAAGGCTGCGAGCCACATTGTTACCATCGCCAACAAAGGCTAAGGTCAAACCCTGGAGTTCCCCTTTCTTCTCATAAATGGTGAGCAGGTCAGCCAGAGCCTGGCAAGGGTGTTCCCAATCGGAGAGGGCGTTTATCACCGGCACACTGGAATAAGTAGCCAGAACCTCTAAGGTCTGGTGAGAAAAGGTGCGGGCGACGATAGCATCTACATAGCGACTGAGCACTCTAGCCACATCTGAGACTGACTCACGCTCCCCCAGACCGACCTCACCTGGAGACAGATAAACGGTCTCTCCGCCTAACTGTCGCATAGCCACCTCAAAGCTAACCCGTGTCCTTAGTGAGGGCTTCTCAAACATTATCGCCAGCGTCTTTCCACTGAGTATGGAGAGCCAACCCTGGGCTTTCATATCAATGGCATCTGATATGAGCAAGCGGATATCCTCACCGCCGAGGTCAGTTACTGAGAGTAAGTCTTTCCCCTTCATACCCTAAAGTATATCACGAAAAGACAATTATTGAATAGCGGACTTAGTAAACTTGTCCAGAACGCTTGACACAATGCAGGTAACCAACCTAATATGCCTATAGCTGGATGTAGATTATGACCGAGATAATGGAAATGCTAGAGCAATGCGACGAATGCGGGGCTTGCCTTGAGGTTTGCCCCACCTATAATGCGACCCAAGATGAAGAATTTTCGCCCATAGGTAGGATTAAAACCGCCAGAAAGATATTTCAAGGCGAAGAGGTTACCCCCCGGATGATGGAAGGCACCTATAACTGCCCCGAGTGCCACCTTTGCGCCGATGCTTGCCCCTACAATATAGATGTCCCAGAGATTGTTACTCAGTCCAGAATAGAGCTGGTAAGAAAAGGGTTAGGACCTCTGGAGGGGCATAATAAGATTATAGAGGGAATGCAAAGGCTGGGTAATGCGGTAAACGGAGAGCCGGCAAGGAGGCTTGATTGGTTGCCCGAGGAATTTCCCACCCGGGAGTCAAGCACCCTGTTCTTTGTTGGCTGCCTAGCCTCTTATCTGGTCAAAGATGCCGCCACCTCATCCTACCTGCTGCTGAAAAAGCTGGGCGCCGACTTCATGATTTTAAAGGATGAGGGATGCTGCGGGATTTATTTCCATGAAGTGGGAAGGCTTGACCTTGCCAGAGAGAAATTCCAGGAAAACGCCGATAGATTCAAGAAGCTGGGCATCAAAAGGCTCATCGTCGTCTGTGCCGGCTGCTATCACTGCTTTAAACGACTCTATCCCAAGCTCCTGGGGAGCATAGATTTTGAGGTAATGCATATCATCCAGTTATTACCCTCCCTGTTGAAGGAAAGGGGGATAAAGCTGGAAAAGAAGGGAATGGGTGTAACCTACCACGACCCGTGCCGGCTGGGAAGGCTGGAGGGCTTTTATGATGAACCAAGGGAAGCTCTAAAGCTATGCGGGATAAAGGTGAACGAGATGCCAGAAAATAGAGAAAATGGCCTTTGTTGCGGGGCAGGAGCAGCAGTAAGGTCAGTCTATCGCGACCTTTCCTTAAAACTAGCCACCATCATCTTAGACCAAGCCCCGGTGAGCCCCATAGTAACCCCCTGTCCCTTTTGTGAATTCAACTTCAGCTACACCATCCGCAAGACGGAAAGTGATAAGAAAGTAGCCTATATAACCGACGCCATCCTCAAGGCTTTGCCACCTAACTTTTCACCCCAAATTAGAATATAAGGAGGTTTTAAATGACCACTGAGGAAAAGTTTACCGTATCTGGAGACAAGTTGGTTGAGAAGGTCAAGCAGCTTATACATGAGGGGAACATCAGAAGGGTGCGTGTGCTCCACGAGGGGAAAACGGTGCTGGAGATTCCACTGTCAATAGGTGCACCAGCGGCGGCGATTGGCATTATGGCAGCCCCGGTTCTAGCTGCCCTGGGCGCCTTTGCCGCCCTGGTAACCGAATGCACCATTGAGGTGGAGAAGATAGAAAAATCGTAGGCGAAAAGCTGCTACAAAAGAGCTGACCAAATGACCGAGATTATTCTGGTAAGACACGGGGAAACAGAGTGGAATGTGGAAGAGGTATTCCGGGGAAGAATTGACATTGGACTGAATGAGACGGGATTAAGACAAGCAGAACTCCTGGCTGAATATCTTGGTGGTGTAAACATAGACGCCGTTTACTCAAGCCCATTGAGGCGAGCCTTAAAGACAGCGGAAATGATTGCCAGCTACCATAAACTTGAGGTAGAAATCGCTCCCGGGCTTATAGATTTTGACTATGGAAAGTGGCAGGGTTTGCCCCACCAAGAAGTTAAACATAAATATAAAGAGCTTTATGCTGAATGGCTCGGGAATCCTCACCGGATAAAGATGCCAGCCGGTGAAAGCCTGAGTGATGTCAGGGAAAGAGCCTTAAATGTGGTGGATGAAGCAGTAGCCAAACATGAGGGGACTATAGCTTTAGTATCGCACCGGGTGGTGAATAAGGTTTTAATCTGTGCTTTATTGGGGCTGGATAACTCTCATTTCTGGAATATAAGACAAGATACCTGTGGAACTACAACCTTCTCCTATATAAACCAACACTTTATACTGACAAAGCATAATGATACCTCCTATTTGAGACCTTTGCAGAAAGGTCCACTCGGTGATTTTTAAAAAGGAACTGTTAAAGGGGGAGGACTGCCAATAATAATGACGCCATTTGCCCCTTGACTTTTATCATGTGATAACATATTATATTTTAGGAATGAGTTATGCGGGATGCTCAACCATGGCAAGTAAAGCTTTTCCTGTTTCAGTTCAAAGAATTTGCCCAAAAGAAGTTCTCATTTGCCGAAAGAGACAAAACTCGGGATACTATAGCCCGCCTCGGTATCACAATTCAACAAGCAAAAGATGAAATATTAGGACTAACAGTTGAAGATTACTACAGAGGACCGATACCAGACAAAGGCCCTAAAGGTGGGGAATATTGGGAATTTGGCAAAACTATATGTGAACAGGAAGTGTTCATTAAGTTGAAAACCGTGTCAAAACATGGTGTGGCAATTTGTTTTTCATTTCATATGCCAGATGAAACAATTGAATACCCATATAAAAAGGGAGGCCAAGGGAAGTGAAAGGCAATTTTTGTCCTAATTGTGAAGAATATACCAAGGTAAAACTAGGGGTAGAAAAGGAAGTCTATAACGTTAGAGGAGAGCCTATCGAAATAGAGGCGGAGGTTGTTATCTGCCAAGAATGTGGGGAGAAAGTTTTTGATGAGAAGCGGGATTCGTCAAACCTCGAAAAAGCCTATAAAGTCTACCGAGATAAACATAACCTGTTATCACCGGATGAAATTCGCTCAATCAGAGAGAAGTATGGATTAAGTCAACGAGCGGTGTCCCGCTTACTTGGCTGCGGAGAAATAACTATCCACCGCTACGAGAATGGCGCTATCCAGGACAATGCGCACGACAACCTACTACGCTCAATAGCAGACCCAAAAAACATGCAAAGGTTTTTTGAAACCAATCGCGATAAGTTGCCGACTTACACAGTGGCAAGGCTTGAAAAAAGAATTGCCAGCTTCATGCAAGAAGATAGGGAACAAGCCTTCCAAGTTTCTTTTGAGCGTTTAGTATCGCATCAACATGTGGATTTGACCTCGGGTTTCAAAGCATATGACTTAGAAAAGTTAGAGAATATGATTCTCTATTTGGCAAAGCGCCTAGGTGGTGTATTATCAGTTAAACTTAACAAATTATTATGGTATTGTGATTTTCTTCACTTCAAAGAGACTTCTTTATCCATTAGCGGAAGTCAATATGTGCGGTTACAATATGGACCAGTTCCTAAATACTATGATTTTATTACGGATATGATGCACAATGAAGGGCTAGTAGATAAGGGAGAGGTCGTATTTAATGCCAGGAAAGGTGTAGTAGGTGAAGAATTTACCGCTTTAGTTGAACCTGACAAGAGCCTATTTACCGAAAAAGAGAGCCAAGTAATGGATTTCATCGCTGACACATTTCACGAACATACTTCCACAAGAATCAAGGAAAAATCGCACCGAGAAGCTGCTTACAAAAAATGTAAAGACGGGGATATAATTTCTTACGAATACGCTAAAGAACTTTCTCTTTCATTACCTGGATAAGAGCACATAAGCTTGCATCCCCATTCACC
>DAOWJM010000096.1 GCA_030640325.1 Dehalococcoidia bacterium
CAGCCAACAGCATCTCCCGGCTCCGCATCATCTAAGACCTTATGAAACATCTCCAGGCTGGTGGCTACTGTCTTGCGGGGCTCATGATGTAAGCCCACTATCTCCACCTCATCCCCAGGTCTAATGACCCCCCTTTCAACCCTTCCTGTAGGCACGGTGCCTCGACCCTTGATACTAAAAACATCCTCCACCGGCATCAAGAAAGGCTGGTCCTTGGGTCGCTCTGGAATAGGAATATAGCTATCAACAGCATCCAGCAATTTCCAGATGCCACCACACCACTGGCAATCCCTCTTACCACAGCCACATTCCCCAGCCTTAAGCCCACTCACCCTTATCACCGGTATCTCATCCCCAGGGAAATTATACTTAGTCAGCAGCTCCCTTACCTCCACCTCCACCAGCTCTAGGAGCTCTTCATCCTCCATCAAGTCCACCTTGTTAAGAGCAACTACAATATAAGGCACTTCCACCTGGCGGGCCAACAAAACATGCTCTCTGGTCTGGGGCATAGGACCATCAGGGGCGCTTACCACCAAGATAGCTCCGTCCATTTGGGCAGCTCCGGTTATCATGTTTTTGATAAAGTCAGCGTGTCCTGGACAATCAATATGGGCATAATGGCGGTTTTCAGTCTCATATTCAACATGAGCAATAGCGATGGTTAGTCCCCGTGCCTTCTCTTCAGGGGCATTATCAATGCTTTCAAAGGCGCGGTATTCAGTGGGACCTGCCGCTGATAACACCCTGGTCATCGCTGAGGTCAAAACTGTTTTCCCATGGTCAACATGACCGATAGTGCCCACATTGCAATGAGGCTTAGTCCGCTCAAATTTCTTCTTTGCCATTTTTAACCCCCTTTACTTAAAGCCCACAACCAGATTCGAACTGGTGACCCCGTTCTTACCAAGAACGTGCTCTACCAACTGAGCTATGTGGGCGCTAGAACCATTATACCAGTTTTTATGGTATAACATCTAATCTACATCATATCATATTTAAGTGGTTTAAGTGGAGGGGGCAGGATTCGAACCTGCGTAGCCCTTTCAGGCGGCAGATTTACAGTCTGCTCCGATTAACCACTCCGGCACCCCTCCCAACACCACATCGAACCGCAGCCCGAGAGGTGAGTCGAACCCACTAACCTACCGATTACAAGTCGGTTGCGCTACCATTGCGCCACTCGGGCAGTACTTTATGCTTTAATCCTACTGGCGCCAATCAACTGGCATATTATAAAAATGAAAGATATAAAAGTCAAGCTTGGTAGCGCATACCGGATTCGAACCGGTGATCTCCTCCTTGAGAGGGAGGTGTCCTAAACCCCTAGACGAATGCGCCACGCCTACAAAAGACACCAATTGTTCACAAAAGTTCACAAAGGAACTGTTTGATAAGTTCCTTGAATCCCGTCCTCAAGGTATCAGTCAAAGGACTGTTGAAAGCTATCATTACACTCTCACTGGTTTTATCGGTTATCCCTTGACTACTGAGGGGATAGTCCAATACCTCAATACTTTATCATGTCATAACGGTAAACTCAAGTTCTACTCGTGTCTCAGGGCTTTGTCTGGCTGGCTCTATCAGAATGGTTATATTGCCAGTAATCCGATTAAGCAAGTATCTCCACCAAAGGCTCAAAAGAGGTTACTACCAGCCGTTAGCAAAGAGCAACTTGATTCCTTACTAGCTCATTGTCATTGTGAACGGGATAGAGCCTTAATCAGCTTCCTCTGGCATTCAGGCACTAGAATATCTGAAGCTGTGAGTGTGAGAGTTAAGGACTTTGACTGGAATGAAGGCACGGTTATTGTGTTAGGGAAGGGTAATCGCTATCGCAAGGCTCTAGCTGGTAATGGTCTAGTAAAGGAGTGGTTTACTGAGCATGATAGCTTTGAGCTTGCTAAAGGTGGTGCTCAAACCGTATTGAAGCGATTGAAAGCTGAGACTGGTATCCAGTGTAATGCTCATAGCTTCAGGCGGGGTTTCTGTGTCCACCAGATAAAATCAGGTCTATCTACCAGAGTAACTCAGGCATTAGGTGGCTGGGAGAATATCACAATGGTGGAGAAGTATTCTAAGAGCTTGAGTTTTGATGATGCTCTGGAGGTCTATCATCAAGTAAATGGTTTGTGAACTCCCAGCTATTGACTTGTGAACTTTTAGCTATGACTTTATCCTTATTAGGGAGGTGTCTTGGGTGTTTTTGAGGACTTACCCCCTACCCCTGCCCTCATCACTGCTGACATACGAGCTAGGAGATGAATAGCTTCTCATAGGAGAATTGTCCAGAGAGCTAAAATCTCTGGCGTAGCGGGGAGATGTGGTAACATTCACTCTAGTCTAAAACTAGCAAGAATTTTATCGTAAATATCCCTACACTCCACCTCATCCATAACCCTACACGAAAAGCTCAAATGATGTATCTTATCGTAATTCTGAAACATGTATATTTCCACCAATACCACAGGATTATCGTTCAGTTGCCTTTTATAAGCGTAAACGAATGGGAACATCCCATTTACCTCTTTGATTTCTAGCGAAACAAACTCCACGAGTTTCATTCCTCCCATGGTTTCAAACATTTCAAATTCTTGAATTAGCCCATCTACTATCTGATTTTCCAATTCAGCTAATTCTTCCTGGCTCATTGTATACTTCTCATTGGCTCTAAACACTTCTTCCCATGGATTCAGATACTCGGTCATAAGAATTACTCTTCTATATTCCTCAAGGGCTGATGGCAGCAACTCATTCAAACCAGTTTGCTGTAAGGTAAAATCTGGTTTATCCAATTCAAGAATTTGAGGGTATCCTGCTATATTTCTGTATTCTTCAGACTGCAATTCAAGGAAATCAGTGGGGTAATCAATTGAACCAACATCCTTGATTACTATTCTAATCCATCCGTCTTCAATTTCTTGCGTAGGGGTAGGTGGCTCAATTGAAGGAGAGACAGAGCAAGCAACAAGAGCAATAATCAGTATGATTACACCTACCACAAATACCACTACACCAGCAATACCCCACTTCCTCTGGGTGCTCCTAAAATGCTCAATGCTGTCCCATTTCTTATGTCGCCATGCCCACTCATTTCCCTTCACGCCAAGCACGATACACATAATAACGCCGACATAGGGAATGGCAGCCAGCAGTGCTATCCAAACCTTATTACTAATACCCCATAGCCAGCTAAAGAAAAATGCTCCCCAGTTCCATCCTTTAATCTCCTCTGGAATTACTGCTGAGCTACCCTGCCCGGATGTATTCTCTGGTGCTATGCTCATTTTACTGTCCTCTTAACTCGTATCTAACAGGATTATACCACAGAGTCAGGATGGAATGAGTAGTCCCCGCACCACTCCCCCAGCCACCACCCCAGCTCGGCGACACCCACACCACCCCATAGTCGCCTCGCCAGTGAGGGTTTGGACACCAGCTCAACACTAAATCAGGACACTGCCCGAATCGTATCTAGAATCAGGTATGAAACCCCCGTATTTATGGAGATATGTGGGAGTTATATGCCTACCCTATACATGCACAAATAGGGGGGTGTCACCTATCTAAATCGGGTAATACTCCAGGTTCACACAGCTTATAAGCGACTTTATCTTATCTACATCGCTCTGGCTTACCTTGTCTCTGCCTTCCTTGATAGCACTAGCCATAGCCAATCGCTGGATATGCTTTTGTAATCTAAAACCATAAATCCTCTGAGCGTTTTTATTTGACGTGCTGAGGACACCAGTAAGCCCACTGGAAAGCACTAACAAATCATCAGCCTGTTTCAATGGTAGTTTCACCTCAATATCATCTTCGGGCAGTTGCAAACTCGTAGGTTTATCGGAGCGGTAATCCCGTCTGGCTATAGACTTGTGAATCTCCGACTGCGTGACTGCACCGTAATCATAAGATATTGGTAGCATCCTGGAGATAAAGCCCACCTGCGACCAACGATGTCTGCCATCCAACAGAACTCCTTTGGCTATTGAAGCTATTAAGCCACACTTCACAGGAGTATTGTGCTGTAAGTGCTCTGCGTAGGTGGCTGTCCTGTAGATGCCTTCCTCTAGCAGAGCATTGAAGAATGTTATCAGTGTATGGACAGTATCCCTATCCCTACTCATAGCCTTAACCAGGTCGGGCATAATCAAGTGTCTTATCTCTCTCCTAGTAATCTGCTGCCCATAGTCTGTCATGATACCATAGGCAGTTGCATCGGTGAGGATAATGCAGCCTTTACTGCCTCTCAGTTTAACCGCCATATCCGTCTTACCCGCTTCTACTGGTGCGGTCACTAAAGCACTGACAGGCTGCTCACCTTTTATGTATCCAGAGGTCACAACAAGCCCCAGTAATTCTATTATCTTATCTACACCTATCATTTATCACCTCCCCCTAGAGTCACAAAAGTAATCTTAGTGTCAGGATTAGCCAACTTCATCACTCGGTCAATCTCACTGAGAGCAATTCTATATCTGCCATTAGGCAACTTCACAGGTTTGATTCTACCCAGTTTCATCCAGGTGTAGATTGCTGTCCTGCTAACACCGAGTAACTCTGCTGCGTCCTCTGGTCTTAATAGTTTATCTGGCATACTGCACCTCCTATAGATAATATATCACATTATTGGGATGCTGTCAAATCAAAGCTGGATAAAATGGCAGAGGAAGTTGACAAGACTTCTCATACCTGCTACAGTGTAGATAACACTACTAATGAAGGAGGTGGTAGAACGATACCTAAACGAACCTTTTTGATACCTTAACGATACCTGGGTAGCTACAAATCTACAGATAGGAGGGATAAAATGAAACAAGTAGAATTAGCTCACACACTGGGAATCTCAAAGAGCTACTTGAGTATGATACTGAGCGGTCAAAGGACAGCAAGTCCAGAGTTAGAAGCTAAGATTAGTTCACAACTTCCTGTGAACTCTAAAGCTAGAATGTCCTTGAGAGGGAGGTGTCCTAAACCCCTAGACGAATGCGCCACCTTAAAAAGCTGGCTGGCTACTTTAGACAGTTCCCGAACCTTCATTCGAGAAGAAGCAGTTTGTTCCAACCTTACAACTGCTACTCGTGGCATAAGTTTATTATATCTAGTAGCGTTCGTCAAACAACCGGAGCTTCGGGTTAACCATTCCGATGGAACATGCACTTAGGCATCAACGTCCCACAATGGGATTTAATTAGCCAACTAAACCCCCTATTACACCTGGTTGACAAATTGCCTCATCTTTCTTAGTATAGTGTTAGCCACTCGCACCTGACGAAGCACATCAAAGTATCGCAAACAGGTACTTCCAAGCATCAGTACTAGTACCCCAGAATTTCTGCGAAACAGGAGATGAGGCGTTATAATGCGTAAAGAAAAGATTAATAAAGGTATTATTCTGGCTGCTGGCGATGGTGACCGTTTAGGACATCTAACCATCACCTGTCCCAAGGTTCTGTTGTCTGTGAAAGAGGAGGCTCCACTAATTAGTTATCCCATTGAGACATTAGCTGCTGTCGGCATTAGTGATATTGCGATTGTGGTTGGTTACTTGGGAGATAAAGTCATAGAGGTACTAGGCAATGGCAATGACTTTGGTGTGAGGTTGCAATATATCTACAACTCTGATTATCTCGGAGGCAATGCCGTCTCAGTATATAAGGCTAGAGAGTGGGTGCAAGGAGAGCCAGTCATTTTATGTATGGGAGACCACTTAATTGATGGAGAGATAGTAAAGCGTCTTCTGGACAGGCAGGTCTTCAATGAAACGCTTTGTATTGATTATGCGCCGGCTCACCACCATGAACTGGCTGAGGCAACCAAGGTCGCTGTTGATGGCACTGGTTGTATTAAGGACATTGGCAAGGATCTTGCTTACTGGGATGCTCTCGATGCCGGAGTCTTTCTGCTGACAGAGAACTTCTTTCGGGCTCTAAACGAGCTTGTTCAATACCGTGGCACCGACGTTGAAATCAGTGATGTTGTCCGCTTCTTAGTCAGCCGGGGACATCGTTTTGATACCTGCGATGTTAGCGGCTGCTTCTGGGCAGATGTAGATACTAAGGAAGATTTAGACCTGGTAAGGGGGTAGGGATGGGGGCTGTGTATGATGGCTACATTTCCAAGCACATTAACAGGAAGATATCAGAGCCAATAGCACGGCTATTGGCAAAGACAAAAGTAACACCTAATCAGACGACCTGGGCAGCATTCGGCATCGCGCTGCTGTCTTTTGTTAGCTTCATTCTTGGCCACAATATAATAGCCGGCATTCTGGTCCAGCTATCATCTATCGTTGATGGTATAGATGGAAGCCTAGCTCGGCTTAAAGGCATGTCCTCGGAGTTCGGCGGTTTTCTGGACTCTGTACTTGACCGGTATGCTGACATCTTGATAGTGCTGGGGCTTATTTTATGGTCTTCGTCCCATGAGACATATTCCGGCATTTGGCTAGCCGGCCTTCTAGCTATTACCGGTACCATTTGTATTAGCTATACCAGAGCGCGCATTAGCCCAAATCATCGGCATCTATTTGATAAAGGATTCAAGTCCCTGGCCTCACGTGATATAAGACTTTTCCTGATAATGCTCGGGGCAGTCATCGGGCAAGCATACTTCTGTCTTATCGTCATCGCCGTTTTGACCAACGTAGTAGTTTTCTACAGGCTCATTTACATGTATAGATATCTAGGGCAAAAGGACAACCAATCTGAACCCATCTCACAAAGTAGCGAAGACCCATAAAACATTGTCGACCGCACTTTCAATTTCAAGTACTTTAGGGATAAGCAATGATTATCCAATGTGATTTTGATGGCACCATTATCAGAAACAATCTCGGTGTTCTGCTTAGAGAAAAATATTCTTGTAGTGACTGGCAAAGGATTGATTCAGATTATCTTCACGGCCATCTAACTGTTGAGCAGAGCAATAAACTACAGTTTGCTCTCATTAAAGAACCTAAAGAGAGACTTCAAGAATTCGTTCGCCAGCATATTGAGCTAAGACCGGGCTTTGTAGAATTTGTCAGGTATTGTCAGGAGAGCGCTATGCCCTTTGTCATCGTTAGTAGTGGACTTGATTTTTACATTGAACCTGTATTAGTAGAGATTGGTATGCCGGATTTAGAATTACACTGTGGGCGAACCTCCTTTAGCCGCGATGGCATTGATGTATCCTACTATGACCCTGAGGGGAATATCATCAACCACGGATTCAAGGAAAAGTATTTGACCTGGCTGAAAAAACGGGGTAAGAATATCATCTATTTAGGGGACGGGCTCTCTGACCTCGAGGCGGCACGTCAGGCTGACTATGTATTTGCTACGGGTCACCTAGAGAGATTATTAAATACCGAAGCAGTTGCCTGTAGTGCTTTTTCTGACTTTTACGATTTACTGCATCAAGTTCGCCTTATTTGATAATTCAGTGCTATGCGGGCCGGTTTTACTCACATTTCCCCACCCACACAGCTCTATGATGGAGTTTGGGGAAATCAAGCTCAGGAAGGAAGCTGTATAAACTGATGGCATGTGCAGTGGCGTAAAGGGATAAGCAGCTGAGAAGCGCTTGAGGTAATAATATTACCATTATGGCTGGGGAAGTAGGATTCGAACCTACCCCGGCGGATCCAGAGTCCGCTGTCCTACCACTAGACTATTCCCCAGCACACCAAGATTATAGCTATTAGCGCCAGAAGTGTCAAAGACACACGTATACCGTGGGAGCGCCGGTGTATGCATGGGGGGAAGTCGAATAAAAGGAAGCAAATTGCTGAAAGACGTTGGTGTTCCAAGAAATGTACATCAACCAGAAGATACTCTCGCGCTCAACATTAGTAAACCACCTGTACCTCGATTTTATAGTCGGCTATCTGTCTATAGCTATACACTGGTTCACCATCCTGCAACAAAGGGGGAGGTGCCGCAATTTCAAAGTCGTAAGTTTGACCAGGTGCAACGTCATATTCAAATATAGACGAGGAACATAAAAATTCCCCAGCACTGTCCAAAAACTCAACCGTAACCTTAACGCAGCCAATAATAGACCCGCCAGTATTTTCTGCTTGAATGCTTACCACAGGCACACCATCTTTGTCTCTACTCATACTGTGGCTTAGTATTTCAAACTTGCCTGGCGTTGTTTCTGGCGGCGGCGGTGGCACTTCCTCTTCTGGCGGTGGTACTTCCTCTTCTGGCGGCAGTACTTCCTCTTCTGGTGGCGGTGGTGGTACTTCCTCTTCTGGTGGTGGGGTAGGACAGCCGATAGCAACCAAACTGATGGCTAACAACAATGCTACCGGGATTAGCAATATTTTTTTTCACCTGTTTCCCCTCCCCCTTGTAATTAAATGCCACTGTTATCTGACGAACTGCAATAATTGACCAATTTACCACTCTTTTATGTAGACTATCTTAATTATCCCCTGATAAAAGTTGCTCCGTGACTTTTGTTGAGATAGCACTACCTATACCATAACTTACATATGATGTCAATGGACGAATTGACTCATAATTATTGTAAGGGCACAATGAAATGCCTATTGATATAACAGAGTGAGGTTAATAGCAGAACATCTCAAATAAGTCCATTTGACACCGCAGGCTCGACCCTTTATGCTGAACTACCAAGACAGGAGGCTGAGCCTTGGCTGATTTAGCAGCGCTGCAACAAACCCTGGGCGTCTGGTTTAACGACCCGCCTCTCCTAGAGCAAGCCCTGGTTCATAGCTCCTATGTCAACGAAAACCCAGGCTTTGCCCCCGCCTCCAATGAAAGGCTTGAGTTCTTGGGCGATGCTATTTTAGGCTTTATAGTTGCTGAAGAGCTATATCAGCGCTTCTCCCAATTCAGTGAAGGGGAGATGACCAAACTCCGCTCATCTCTGGTGCGCCGAGATGCCCTGTCCCGTATGGCAAGAGCTATCAGCCTGGGCAATTACCTCTATCTGGGAAAAGGAGAGGAGGCAAGTGGTGGGCGGCGTAAGCCGGCTAACCTGGCAGGAGCTTTAGAAGCGCTAATAGCCGCTATTTTCCTCGACCGGGGCTTATCTGCCGCCAGGGATTTCGTCCTGAGGTCAGCCGATAAAGAGCTAAATAAGGTGCTGAGCCAAGGGATAGAGCCTGATTATAAATCACAACTACAGGAGATTATCCAGGCTAGGCAGCAACAAACGCCTACCTACAAGGTAATAGAAGCAGTGGGACCAGACCACGATAGAGCGTTTACCGTTGAGGTGAGGGTAGGTGATACCGTTCTGGGCAGGGGGTCAGGCAAAAGTAAAAAAGTGGCTGAGACAGAGGCTGCCCGCTCGGCTTTAGACCAGCTTTCAGCCAACTTTACACAATAACTCCCCTTTGCTAAACTTCAATTAACCATGCCTTCAGTTATCATGCTCAAATAGAGGTGTTACTATGGCGAGGCGAGATAAAAGATGGAGAGAACGGAAGAAACCTAAAAAGGATGATAAGAAAATAGCCCCCACTACTATCTTGCCGCCTCCAGTAACAGTGGAAGTGGTTAAAAAGGGGAAAAAGCGAAAAGAGGAAGAGGAGGAGAAAAGATAGCTGCTTACCAACAGCTCCATGATAGCGGGGAGTTAAAGGCTCGAGCTGAGAAAGCCAAATCAATACTGGAAGAGTGCCATATGTGCCCCCGCCGGTGCGGTGTCAATCGCTTGGCGGGTGAGAGCGGTGAGTGCCAGGTTACCACTCAGGTCATAGTCTCTAGTTATGATCCTCACTTCGGAGAGGAAGCCCCTCTGGTGGGCAGGCATGGCTCAGGGACTATCTTCTTCACCTACTGTAATCTACACTGCACCTTTTGCCAAAACTACACCATAAGCCAGCTAGGTGAGGGGAGCCCGGTAGATAAGGCGAAACTGGCCGGGATGATGCTCTCACTTCAGGCTAGGGGCTGCCACAATATAAATCTGGTCAGCCCTACTCACGTTGTGCCTTACATCCTGGAGGCTTTGGAGCTGGCAGCGGATAAAGGGCTCCATCTACCCCTGGTCTATAACACCGGCGGCTATGATACTATAGAAACATTGGAGCTATTAGACGGCGTTGTTGATATCTATATGCCTGATATGAAGTACTCCGATGAGAAAATCGCTGAGCAGTTATCGGGGATAAAAGACTACCCCAAAGTAAATAAAGCCGCTGTCAAGGAGATGCACCGTCAGGTGGGCGACCTCCAGCTAGATGAGCAGGGCATAGCCCAGCGCGGTCTCCTGGTGCGTCACCTGGTGTTACCTAATGGGCTAGCTGGAACTGAGGAAGTGGTAAGGTTCCTTGCCCAAGAGGTCTCCGCCAATACCTACCTAAACATTATGGCTCAGTATCACCCCTGCTATAAAGCTTTTGATATGCCCCAGCTTGCTCGCCCTCTGCTCAGGCAGGAGTTCTACGAAGCTCTTGACCTGGCTCACCAGCAAGGTCTATACAGACTGGATAAAGAGCAATTCCCGCTCCCACTGAGGTTCGTCCTGAGATAAAGCGATGAGCAATACTGATTTAGCCTCGGTTCAGGCAATAGTATATGGCTATGTTCAAGGCGTCTTCTTCCGCGCCTTTGTATCCCGAAGAGCCACTGAGCTAGGTCTAACCGGCTATGTGCGCAATTTGCCCAACAGTGAAGCAGTAGAGGTAAACGCTGAAGGAGAAAGAAAGCGGTTGGAAGAGCTAATCAGTCACCTTAAGGTGGGACCGCCTACAGCTAGGGTGGAAAGGGTGGTAACCAACTGGTCAGAATATACTGGAAGTTATTCCGAGTTCAGTATAAGGTATTAGGGAACCGGTCTCAGTCCATAGTAATGCTCATTCCCAAGGAGGCGAGATAGAATCTCTGCTGAGGTGCGGTAGGTATCACCACACCACTCACTTAACTGCTTGCCCAGTTGCTCCAAATCAAGGGGTTGGTTACCATTAGCCAGAAAAAGCCGAAATATACTCTCTAAAATAGGCGACCTATCAGTAACAAATTCAGGTGTCTTGGAGCAGCAATCCCTGATATTAGATAGAAGGTCAGCAGCCGAAATCCCCTCCTTGCCCCCCTCCAGCCGCTCACGGCATTGGGGACACAAGCAGCCCTGAGCCAGAATAAAAAATGAGCGATTATGCTGCTCCAGCCAATCTAAATCAATAAACCAGCGCGGACTGGGTTGGTCATTACTCATACTCTCTACCCACAAAATCGCTTAGCTTTCAAGTCCCACTCTAGCTTCCTTAATCAAATCAAGGTAATCTGTCTTAAGCCCCAGTATCCTTGAAGCTTCAGTATCTACCTCATAAGGCTCACCAACGAAAACATTGCCACACTCCTCAACCCAACCCTGCGTGGGGTCCTCTTGCCCAATGAACTTTTGGCGAGCTTCAATAATCCCCAGGTCAAAGGGTAGGGTAAAATAGAGGTCAGCTACCACCTTGTCAATCCCCAGACTATATAAAGCTTCCCAGCCCCATGGTGCCCCTCCCCCATACTTGCTGCTGGGCAGCACTGAGAGTAGGTTCACTATGCTAAGGCTTCCTCTACCCTTAACCACCTTTAATGGGGCCACCGTCATCAAGTAGTCGCAAGATAAGATAACGTTAGGCACCCAGAAGGTAGGCACAGCTAAGGGCTTAGGTAAAGGATTATCTACCTCTACCCAGATACAATCCTTCACATCCAGCGTCAATACCCGAGGAAAATTGTAACCCAATGCCTGGTATATGGGATAGACTGGTTCCCCTCCGGGGGTACCCTCAAGTATTAGAACATCGGCATCACTAACCTGCCTGATACCCTCTATTATCGCCGATAGCATACTCTGGCTGGTAGTCACTGGATATGATACCGGGTAAGCTGCGCTGGGTTTAATCAAAACGCGCCGCACCCTGGATATTACCGATGGTGGTTCAAAGATAAACCCCGAAGCATCAAATATCAAGCCTTCCTCCTCAACCAATTTAATGTCAACCGATTACTCTACCTCCTCACTCCAATCTAGCATCATCACCTGGACCAAATCCCCTTCTCTCACCCCGGGCTTATCCTCAGGGACAATCACCAGTCCGTTAGCTAGAGCCATAGAGGTTAGAATCCCTGAGCCCTGGGGGCCGGTAAGCCGGGCAAAGTATTGACCGCCGCGCTTTTCAACTATCGCCCGAGCGAAGATACGGCGCCCATCAGTATTTTCAATAGCATCCTCCATCACCGCTTCCACAGTGGGCTTGGTCAAATTTTTCTTGCCCATCATCTTAAGAATAGCCGGGCGGGCAAATAGCTCAAAGTTAAGCATGGCACTGACCGGATTACCAGCCAAACCAAAGAGGGGTATATTTCTGACTCCACCAGCCTTACTGAGTGCCTTAATCATGCCAAAAGCCAGAGGTCTCCCCGGCTTCTGTCGAACTCGCCAAAAGATAACTTCACCCTCCTTAGCCAAAACATCCCTCACAATATCGTAATCGCCAAAAGAGACGCCACCGGAGGTTATCAGCATATCGGCATCCAGCCCAAGGTGAAGCCTAGCTACCAGTGAATCCTCAATGTCTGAGGCTATTCCCAATATTTTAGGAATACCCCCATAGCGCAGAACCAGGGCAGCCACGCTATAACTATTACTGTTATATATCTTACCTTCAGGCAGCGGCTGAGCGATATCCACCACCTCGTCTCCGGTGGCTAAAATAGCCACCACCGGACGGCGGATAACCATCACCTTACTGCGACCCAATGAAGCCAGAACACCGACCTCTGCTGGTCTGAGCGCTGTCCCTTTGCTTAGCACTAACGACCCGGCAGCGATATCCTCGCCCGCCCGCCGGATTTCCAAGCCAGGCTCTACCTCAGTCAGAATGCCAATCTCCGCTGGAGTCCCCTGGCGTTCTGACTCATCGGTATCCTCAAACCTCACCACACAATCGGCACCCTTAGGTATTGGTGCCCCGGTCATAATCCGAATAGCAGTCCCCGGTTCCACATCAGACTGGGAAATAGAACCAGCAGTAACAGTGTCAATAACGCGCAGAATACGAGGAGACTGCCGGCTAGCACCATGGGTATCTGCTGACCTAACCGCATAGCCATCCATGGCTGAATTGTCCAGCGGAGGGATGTCGATGCTGGAAGATATGTCCTCAGCCAGCACCTGCCCCAGACAGCCCAGGATAGGGCTCTCCTCCGTCTCAAGAACATCTATATGGACGAGAATCTTCTCCAGAGCCTGCTCAACACTTATCACCGCTCATATCCCCTTTGCCAATTGCTGCGCCTTCTCCAAATCAGCCTTGGTATTAACATTGAAAAAGCTCAAGTGCTTGGGGTCAAAACTATCAATCTCATCAGCCTCTACATACCTGACTTTAACCAAATCAAACAGTGCTCTAACCCTTAGATTGCCCTGGCTGAGCAGCTGTTCTATAGGAGCTAGGCAGCTCTTTGAGTAAACTGCGTGGAGCGGTTCAACCAGATTGCCCACCCGAGGAACCACAAGGTCAAAGCCAGCCGAAAGTTGTATCATATAACGCAGCAAGGTTTGATTCAGGAAGGGCATATCACAGGCAACAACAAGGTTATACCATGAGTTTGATGCGGCTAAGCCACTACCTAGACCAACTAAGGAGCCTTTACCTGGGTAAGCATCAGCTACTATTCTAAACCTTGGGCAGCCAATAAACTGGGAAAGGGATTTCCCCCTAGCAGTAACTATAATAATATCATTGCTAAAGGAACTAAGTTGGGACACTACCCGCTGGAGCAAATTGCTGTTGCCAACAGTTTCTTGAGCCTTGTCCCGCCCCAAACGCAAGCCCTTGCCACCAGCAAGAACAATACAACTTATATCCAAAGTATACTTCTCAGTCCCCCCTAACCTCACCCCTATATATTATTATACCACCATAGTCAACAGCCCAAAGCTACAATGCTGATTTCAGCACTATGATCTGAGCGGTGGCTGGCAGTTCTCCCTGTTTAAACTCCTTTTGGCTGGTATCCAGCCGGGTGACATTGTTCTTACCCTTTATGAATTCATCCACCCCAACGATATTAGGGATGCCCTTCTCTGTCTTATAGTGCATAGGTATAATTATCCTGGGCTTCAACTGGTTA
The DNA here is from genome assembly GCA_030640325.1 of Dehalococcoidia bacterium. Classification (GTDB taxonomy): domain Bacteria; phylum Chloroflexota; class Dehalococcoidia; order Dehalococcoidales; family BS750m-G39; genus DAOWJM01. The sequence goes on from DAOWJM010000096.1 coordinate 14,097, forward strand.
CAAACCTCGGTGGCAGCTTTGGCATCAATGGTATAATAACCACCTACCGGGATAAA
>DAOWJM010000089.1 GCA_030640325.1 Dehalococcoidia bacterium
GGAGCTGAGGATAAAGATGCGGATGGCATCAGTGCTATACTTCTCCAGCGCTTCCTTGATGGTTATCAGGTTGCCCAGGGATTTACTCATCTTGTCTTCACCTAGCTGCACCAGCCCATTATGCAGCCAGTATTTAACGAAGGGTTTAATTCCGGTAAAGCTCTCCGACTGGGCAATCTCATTCTCGTGGTGGGGGAAGACTAGGTCTTGCCCGCCACCGTGGATGTCAAGGGTATCCCCCAGGTATTTTAGGGACATAGCGCTGCATTCAATATGCCAGCCCGGTCTGCCCCGACCCCAGGGGCTTTCCCACCATGGCTCACCCGGCTTTGACGCCTTCCACAGGGCAAAATCCATAGGGTCCTCTTTCTCTTCACCACCCACTGCACATTCGCCAGCTATCATAGAATCCAGACTACGGTGAGCCAGTTTGCCATAGTCAGCCACATTCCTTACCCTGAAGTAGACGCTACCACCCGCTGGATAGGCATACCCCTTATCTATCAAGCCCTGTATCACTTCAATGATTTTTGGTATCTCTTCGGTAGCCCTGGGGTAAATATCAGCCCGTTCGATATTCAGGGCATCCATATCCTCAAAGTAGCTATTGGTGTATTTCTCTGCCAGCTCGCGGGGTGGAATACCGAGCTGGTTGGCTCGGTCTATAATCTTATCGTCAATATCAGTGATGTTCTGCACATACTTAACCTTATAGCCCCGAAACTGGAGGTAGCGCCTGATGACATCAAAGATGATGTAGCTCATGCCATGACCGAGATGGCAGTGGTCATAGGGGGTAACCCCGCAGACATACATCTTAACCTCATCGCTTTGGGGTGAGAATTCCTCCTTTTGTCCTGAGAGGGTGTTATATACTTTCACCTTTCCTTCCTTCTACTAAAGCTAAGCGCTTCTCTAGCTCAGCTATTCTTCTTTCCAGAGCCTCTAGCTTCTCTCCTACTGGGTCGGGTAGCCTTTCCACGGTATCGGTATCTGGATTCCTGACCGCCACCACTCGCCCCGGCACTCCAATCACGGTAGCATTAGCCGGCGCTGAGGTTACCACCACCGAGCCAGCACCAACCTTGGTATTGTCACCGATAGTGATATCCCCAATAAGCTGTGCCCCTACCCCGACCACCACATTTTTGCCCAGGGTAGGGTGACGCTTTGTCCGCTGGTGACTGGTGCCGCCCAGGGTTACCCCCTGATATATGGTGACATTGTCACCAATCTCCGAGGTCTCACCAATAACTACACCCATACCATGGTCAATAAAAAATCCCTCTCCAATCTTAGCCCCGGGGTGGATTTCGATGCCAGTAAGAAACCGGCTGATATGAGATATGAGCCGGGGCAAAACCGGAATATGCCACCGAAATATGGTATGAGCTAGCCGATGGGACTGACGGGCATGAAATCCGGGGTAAGCCAGCAACACCTCTAGGGTGCTGATAGCTGCCGGGTCATGGTCAAAAACCGCTTTGATATCCTTTCTTATGCCAGTGATAAATCCCATTAAATCAATCTCCTTCCCAGACTGAACTCTCTTGCCTAGTTGCCCCAGAGAACTGGGGCGTAAAACAGATGCAGTTCAGCATCCGGGGAAAGTAGATTACTTCATTTATTTGGCTTATCATATCACCGAACACCGCTAAATCCACCTAATCGGAAATGCCTTCTATTAGGGCTACGGCAAAGGCAGCTATCCCCTCCCCCCGCCCAATAGAACCCAACTGCGCTGAAGTGCTAGCCTTCACGCTCACCTGGCTGGGAGCAATGCCCAGCGTCTGGCTTACCTGCTGCCGCATCTGGTATATAAAATCTTCAAGTTTGGGCTTTTCAGCCACGATGGTAGCATCAACATTGACTATTTGCCAGCCATTTTCTTTAAGCTTATCCACTACCTTCTCAAGCAGAGCCAGGCTGGAGATGTCCTTATACTGCGGTTCGCCGGAAGGGAAGTGGCTACCTATATCGCCAAGGGCTGCTGCTCCCAGCAGGGCATCAATAATGGCGTGGGTCAGCACATCGGCGTCACTCCAGCCACTAAGACCCTGAGCAAAGGGGATATCTATCCCCCCTAGCACTAACCTGCGCCCTGAAGTCAGGGGATGGAC
>DAOWJM010000027.1 GCA_030640325.1 Dehalococcoidia bacterium
AGCTAATAAGTAGTCGATTCTATCCCTATCTGAAGCACCCTCGCCAGCATAGCGAGCCGAAAGTTGACCGGGCTCACCACCCAAGGCATCCACCTCCAGCCCAGAGTCGTCAGCCAGCGCTAGTAGCTGGCTCTCGGCAGCTAGGACAGTTGCCTTTAATCTGGCATTCTCCTCCAGGCTTCCCCCCACCTCACTGACCATAGTAGTAATACCCTGCTCAGCCAGGGAAACCAGCTCAAACGGTAGCTTCTGGAGCAAACTCTTATATTCACGCACCTTAGCTTTATTGTTTGTTGCCAGGAGGAGCTTAGGCATTCTCTTAATCCGCCAGGGCGATAAACCTTCCCTCCAGCTTTTTTGAAACCTCAGGCATAGTGGTGTATTCCATCCCTTCCAGGGGCAGACGGTGTGGCTCAAAGGGACCGTGGCGCCGCATAAAATCAGCGACATCGCTGGCTTGCTGGCGGGCGTTATCAAATGACTTGTCAGCAAACATATCACGAGGTCCAACGAACTTACCACCAGATAGCTGAAAACCGAGAGCTACCACTCGGGGTGGTCCGTCAAAGCGAGTGGGGGTGCTATCCTCAACCGATACCGGCATAAGCGGACCATGATGTGAGCCCCGCATCCAGCCCTCCACCAACAGAGGAAGGGTGAATGGTTCTAGCACCTCCCCTACCGCAGGGAATTGCCCTTGAGAACGCACAATACACACCGGGTCATCCTTGCCCACATACCGACCGGCAATCAAGGACAGACGCTGGGTAGAAGATGCAGCGGCTATCTCCTTGGTTTCTCGGTGATAAACTGCCTTTACCATATAGCGTGAAGTCGCCCCAATGAAAACAAGTAAATCATAAATCTCCTCAGGGGCATTAAAGGTTATCTTCTTATGCTCCTTTACATCGTGCACCTCAAAGGCAAAACCGGTGTGCATATTGGAGGCGATAACCAATCCAATGGTATTAAATGGGTCGGCAAACATCCTATATAGCGGCAGATTCCACGCCCCAGAGGAGGTCTTATCCGCCATAAAAATAATTATGGTCTCAGCTGCCCGCTCATCAAATTCCATCTCAGCTACCCCGGGACCCATCCCCCTGACATTGCCAGAGAAGGCATCGGCAAGCAAATCCTGGCCAGCGCCATGAAGCTTTAATTTTTTAGCCACCTCAGTGCAGTCAACAAAGGTATCCCAGGCTAATTTATGGATTTTCTCACTATTTTCACCCTGCTGGTGGGTCATAATCAGTTGCAGGTCATCCCCGCACTTGGTTACATGATAGTCAACCAGCAACCCCTCTTTTTTAGCCTTGGCTATACATTCACCAGCCTTAGCCAAAATATCAGGATGAGACTCAGAATGTCCCACATAACCACCCACATCAGCTTTGATTACACTCAGCGTAATTTTCATAAATCCCTCCTTAATAGTATGGGTTAATACTCAATCCCCTCTCGCGCCACCACCCCCTCATCATAAGGGTGCTTAATCTTTAACATCTCAGTAACCAGGTCAGCCGATTGGACCAACTTACTATCAGCCCGGCGACCGGTAAGGATAAGCTCCACATTCTGAGGTTTATCATCAATAAGCCTGAGCACCTCATCCAGTTCAACCAGATTCCAGGCTACGGCGAGATTCACCTCATCCAAGACTACCAGGTCATAGCCGCCGCTGAGCATAGCCTCACGGGCAGCCGCCAAGGCCTTTTTTGCTTGCCCTTTTTCCTCGGGCTTGATATTTGCTGGGTCAACAAAGCCTCTAGAGCCAAAACTATCCATAGTAACATTGGGTAGCTGAGATAGGATATTGCGTTCACCATAAGGATAATCGCCTTTCATAAAATAGGCAATATAGACCCTCAGACCATGACCCAGGGCTCGGATTACTGCCCCTATGGCTGCTGAAGTCTTCCCCTTCCCATCGCCGGTGAAAATCTGAACCAGACCCCTGCGCAATGGTTCTGGTGACGGAGAGTTATATGATGATGCCTTCTCAACCAATGAAGCCCCTAAGCGAAAAACTAGCCGACAGTGACGATAGTTTAACAACCCGACCCTGCCCTGTCAAGGAATAAGAGGAGATTGTTTATTAATCTCACCCCCTTGGACATTTACTTAGCAACCCACCCCCTTTAAGCACCCAGAAAAATCTTCGATTTTCCTGGGAACCCACTTTGTCCCCCTCCCTTACAAAGGGAGGGGGAAATTGGTTATATAAGAGAGGCTTCGCCTCTCTTGGACTCTCCATTCTCTGGGGTGTTTAAGAGGAGCGCTAGCCCCTATAGGGCGGGCGGGTGGGAAAGAAAAGATAAGTTAAAAAAGGGGCGGTGTGGAGAGCAAAGCCCCCCAACAAAAGCGGGAGATTGGGGGCAAAGCTCCCGAGGGTGGGCGGGTAGGAAGAAAGCCAGGCGCATTGTTAACCCCGTAACAATAATGATATAATACACAATGCTTGCTAAGCTCAAAAATCGAAATAAATTTGAAAGGAGAAGGGTTATCAAAATGGCAACAACCAAGGAGCTAATTGAGCAATATAAGCAGAAGAGAGCCAAAATAGAGCAGATGGCACCCCCTGAGGTTATTGAAAAGCGCCATAAAGGGGGACAGTGGACAGCCAGGGAAAGGATAGAATACCTTTTTGACCCCGGCACCTTCACCGAACTGGGATTATTCGTTAAGCATAGAACCGTCCATTTTGGTATGGATAAGAGAGAGGTGCCCGCCGAGGGGGTGGTAACTGGTTACGGTCTGGTCAACGGTAGACCTGTTGTCGCCTTTGCCGAGGACTTTATGGCTATGGCTGGGACTTTTGGCGAATATCACGGCATAAAAGAAATCCGAGCCATCGATTTCGCCAAGAACATGGGGTGGCCATTTATCGGTATGAATGACTCTGGTGGTGCCCGACTTCAGGAGGGAATGGACACCCTTGAAGCCTACGGTTGGATATTCCGGGCTCAAATCCAGGCTTCAGGTATCATCCCCCAAATAGCCTTGCTGCTGGGTCCTTGCCTGGGTGGACAAGCCTACCACCCAATAATGCAGGATTTCCTCATCCAAACCAGACACACCGGTTTTATGGGA
>DAOWJM010000055.1 GCA_030640325.1 Dehalococcoidia bacterium
CAGCTTCATAAGGTATACCTCCTCACCGTATGTTTCTGATAACGCCGAAGACAAGCATTAATTGGCTAGTCACAGGGAAATCTACCTTCTCATCAGCAACAAATTGCTTTAGAGAAAAGCCAACAGTCATTATGAATATTGTCACTTGGTGTTCCTGTCTTAGTCGTTCTTACCATACTACATTAGCAAATTGGATGAACCACCACTCTCACCCTTTAGCCAGCTTAGCCTACACTTAATTGCCTTAGAATCGCTATCCGTAGTACCGGCTTCAAGAGTGCTCCCTAACTATCCGTCTCAATCTATGCCCAACTTTTTGCGCCATTTTTTCTCCTCGCTCTCTCCCTCTTTGAGAAAGACGGGATGCCTTGCCTCATCAACACCCTCAGGACGCAACTGTATTCTGACTTGATTAACGATATCAGGGCAAGTAAACTCCATGCGCTCACCCCCCCAGCTTTCAGGAAACTTTCCCCCAAACTGATACGTCATAATATAGGGGTATAGATTATGATATAGATAGGCACAAAGCCCACCGGTAGACTGAGCACTGAGCTCAAACCTATCCCCTACTTTTTGTCCGTAGTCACAGTGCCCTTTTATACTTACTATTGTGCCTATTACCTTATATCCAGCGTACTTAGCCATTAAAATATACCTCCTTGTTACCTGGGATTACTTAATTTGCGTCAAGTTAACTTCAGATTTGGTTTCCGTGCTCCCGGAATTTAGACCCCTAATCTGTCCTCTCATCGGGTTATCATTATGTTAGGCAGCCACAGTGTTATCTGAGGAAAGGCTATAATTAATGCCATCACTATTACATCGCAAACAAGGAATGGTGCGGCAGCCTTATAGAGGTCGCCCATCTTGGTGTCCGGCGGTAACACCCCCTTCACTACAAACAGGATGAGACCGAAGGGTGGGGTAGTCAGCCCCATCTCCATATTAATGAGATATAGTATTAGAAACCATAACGGATCAAAACCCAGAGCATGGACGATAGGCATATATACCGGGATCATCATCAGCATAATGGCGACTTCATCCATGAAGCAACCTAAAATGAGGATGAGAACCATCATACCTATAAGAATAACGACAGGGGGTAGAGGAAAGCTAGTGGCTAACCCAACCAGACCCTTAAGAGCTCCGGTATAGGCTAATATCTGACTGAAAGCCATTACCCCGAGGAGGATAGTGAGTAGCATAACTGTAATCCGAGCGGCACTCAGAACGGAAGTCTTGATTACCTTCCAGTTCAGGCACCTGTAGCAGGCAGCCAGAATGAAGGCACCAAGAGCTCCCATAGCTGCTGCCTCCGACGGGGTGGCAACACCCAAGAAGATAACCCCAGTGACCAGAAAGATGATAATAGCTATGGGGATGATGTTCAGCATAGTGGCTTTAATCTTGTGAAGTAGAGGTACTGGCGGTACCGCATACGGGGGTGCGATATGGGGTTGAAGATAGCACCTGCCGATGACATAAGCTCCGTAGAGGATACCCATTAGTATGCCAGGCATGACACCCGCCATCAGAAGCTTGCCTACCGAGACAAAGGCTATGCTAGCTATGAGAACAATATCGCCACTGGGGGGTATTATCATGGCAATGCCCCCACTGCCCATTATTGGTCCCACGCTCATAGGCGTTCTGTAGCCGCGCTTCTCCATCTCCGGTACCAGCGTGGATGACAGCATAGCCGCACTGGCTATCGCAGAACCGCTCAGGGTAGAAACTACAACGCCTGAGCCCACGGCGAGCAAGGATAATCTGCCCGGGACACGTCCCAACCACGCATCTACGACATCAATGGCACGCCCCGCCATTCCTGACCGGAACAATATCTCGCCCAGGAGGATGAAGAGGGGAAATGGAAGCAGGACAAAGGTGGCCACTGACTCCTTCATGCTGAGGATAAGCTGACCGAAGCTCCCCACTCCACCCCAAAAGAAATATAGCCCGATGACATTAATCACCATGAAGGCGATAGCCACCGGCAACCCGGTCAGCAGCAGAAGCAACAGACCGCCAAAAATGAACAAGAGCGCTAACTGCCATTCCAACGAAGCTCACCTCAAGATAAACTTATGGCTTTAGTGCATAGTCCCTTGACCTTCTCCTGTTCTCCAGGCTCTAAGATGTTTATAGCTTCTTCTCACCAGCTGGAAGAAAAACAGGAGGCAGCCTATACTAAGAGGGAAGAGCAAATAAGCTTTTGGAATACGCAGTAGGCCGGTCTCTACAGCACCCATCTCTATAAGGTTAAGGGTCTCCCTTAAGCCATACAACACAATAATCAACACCGCCACTGCGCTCAAAGCCGAGGTAATACCAATAAGCAGGGCTCGAGGTTTCGGGTTAAACCGATTCAACAGGAAGTCTATCTTTACATGACCTTCTTCTTTTAGCAGCCAAGCCATGCCCAAACTGACAATGCCCACTAAAATGTATTCGCAGACCTCTAATGCCCATCCTATTGGCTGATTCAGAGCATACCTCATGACCACATGGGTGCAGACCAGCAACATGGCAAAGACGAAAATGACACATGCCGCAAACATCAGAACGCCCAGAAAGCGGTCAAAGATAGCACCGGCTTTCATCAATAGCTATGACCCTCCTTGCCAGTCCCCTTATATTGGCACGGGGGGAACTCTGCCCCCCGTGCCAGCATCACCATCGGGTATAGGAATATCTTTACTAGTGACCGACGAGTTCCTCGAATCGGGCAAAATCATCTGGATTCATTTGCTCCTCAACATAATCCCACAGCGCCTCCATCCAGGCCTCCTGGAACCATTTATTCTCCTCCTCGGTCCATTCAATGCGTTCAACTCCAGCGTTTATAATTGACGCTTCTCCATATTCCTCTCCAGTCCAGATCCACCAGTGAAGCGCCCACATGTCCTCTTCCATGTCAATAACCGTCTGTGTCAGCAAGTCCTGTTCCGCCTTGGTAAGGGAATTCCAGACATCTAGGTTTATTAGAGGGCAGGAATTCTGGCTGCGTACTACTTGGGGTCCGACCCAATACTTGGTTACATCTTGCCAGCCAAATTGAGTCCATCCACAAGGGGGGAAGACAAAGCCGTCAATCGTGTGCCGTTCCATAGCAGTGAATATCTCCATCATCCCTGTGGTCACCGGTATGGCACCAATAGCCTCAAGCGAGCCAAAGTGGGTTGCACCAGCACGGATTTGCAACCCCTTCAAATCGTCAGGGGATTTGACCTCAACATTGGTGAAAATGTCCCACCACTGCGGATGCATGAGCGACCCCAGCCAGTATACATTACAGTCCCTGGCAAGGATTTCGCGATAGAAGTCCCAAATCCCAGCCTCTCGCTCCTCCCATGGCTTCATGCCGGTCAGAACCATGGCAAAACCTACGGGTGAACCCTGAGATATGTCATCTCCGCAGGAGAAAATCATATCAATTCTGCCTTCCTTTATGGCAAATATCTGCTCCTCAGTGGGGATTATCTCACCATCACCGATAATATCAATAATAAGCTGCCCGTTAGAACGCAGCTCAACTTGCTCGGCGTACCTGAGCGCATGAGCCGAGGCTATAAAATCGACGGGAAGCCAGCTAACAGCCTTAATCACGGTTGGTTCAGGTGGTGGAGGTGGTGGGGCTTCTTCCCCATCTCCAGGTGGTGGGGGTGGTGGTGCTACTTCTTCAGGCGCGCAAGCGCCCATAAAAGGCAACGCTACCAAAGTAAGTGCCAATAAGATTACTAATAACTTTTTCATCAATATACCTCCCTAAGTTATAATCTGCAACCCTGCTTACTTTAATCTCTCCTCATGGCATCACCTCCCTTTCCCTTATTATGTCACAAGTAGTATCCCCGATTTGAGCATATCCCCATGTGCTACAGATGTCAATAGGGGAGCTAGCCCTCTGTTTTATTGACTTTTTTCCCCTAAGGCTTTAAGAACCTTTTCTGGTGTTATTGGCAGGTCTTTTATGCGCACTCCAATGGCATCATAAATAGCATTGGCTATAGCTGGCGCTACGCCGACCATACCTGGCTCACCAACGCCCTTAGCCCCAAACGGACCTTTAGGGTCAGGCTTATCAATAATTACTACCTCAGTTTCTGGCATATCAAGGATTCCCGGCATCTTATAGGTATCATAGTTGTCACTCTCGACTACGCCAGTATCTTTATTGATAATATAGTCCTCGGTTAGACCATAGCCAATACCTTGCTGCATTCCACCCTCCAACTGCCCCTCCACTGTCATCGGGTTTATTGCCTTACCACAGTCTATGGCAGTTACAAATTTGATGACCTTTACTCTACCCGTCTCGGTGTTTATCTCTACCTCGGCAAAGAATGCGCCAGTCGGCGAGGAATTCCAGCGTCCTTCCCAAGAGCATTTTCCCGAGATATTCAGGCACTCCCCCTTAAAGTTGTAGATAGCATCGTAGCATACATCGGCGACAGGGATACTTTTCTTCGGGTTAGCCTTAACATACACCTGTCTCTCCTTAATCTCTAATTCGTCGGGCGATACCCCCAGCATTTTAGCTGCCCGCTCTAGAATTTGCTCCTTAGCTTGGTGGGCAGCTATCAGAGTTGCACTCCCAATGGCATAGGTCGAGCGGCTAGCATCAGAGCCATACTCAAACAGGGTGATATCAGTATCTCCAGTGACTATATGGATGTCTTCAGCCAGTATCCCAAGTTCCTCAGCTGCGATCTGAGAGAGAGCACCCCAAATGTGCTGACCAAGTGGAGCCGGATGTACAGTTAGGTCAGCTGAGCCATCCTCGTTGAGTTTTATGAAGGCATTAGAGTGGTCTAGGTACAAGGGGGCAGCACCGCTGCAATGGGTCATAGTGGCTATCCCTACACCTCGTCTCATCTTCCCTTCCTTTTTCTTTCCCCACTTTTCCTTCCAGCCTATAGCTTCAGCACCCCTTTTAATACACTCATCTAAGTAAGTGCTCTCAAGGCGTAGCCCCATATTAGCTATTTCGCCTGCCTTTTTAATGTTCTTCAGCCTAATTTTCAGTGGGTTCATCCCCAGCTTTTCGGCAGCCTCATCCACCAGTTGCTCTATACCCCACATCATTGCCGGGTTACCGAAACCACGAAATGCACCTGACACCGGGGTATTGGTCATGACCATATCCGCCTCCCCCGCCCTATTGGGGCACCTGTAGTGCCCCAGGCCAAAGACCATCCCAATAACAGACGCCATTGGTCCACAGCCCATATAGCCGCCGAGGCGACCTAGCATGTATACTTGCATAGCGGTCAAAGTGCCATCTTGCTTAAATCCTATCTTGAGGTTGTATTTAAACCCTGTCCTGCTCTCTAGAGCAGTAAAGTTTTCCTCTCTGGTGTATTCCAGCTTTACCGGCTTGCCCGTCTTCAAAGCTAGGGCAATGCATATTGGCTCAGCGCAGACGGAACCTCGCTGACCGAAACCGCCACCAACAAGGGGAGTCATCAGCTTAACCTTGCTCACTGGCATGTTGAATATATGGGCAATCTCTCTTCTCGCCATATGTGCCACCTGACATTGGGACCATATATTAATTCTCCCGTTGACATCAAGGTGGGCAACAGCGGCGGCGGTCTCAGCGGTGCAATGTTCTTGTTTTGTTGTGCTAAATGTACCCTCTACTATACAATCAGCTTCCTTAAAGCCTTTTTCCACATCACCTTCAGGGAAGGGGTATGACAGATGTTTGCCAATGTTACCTTCAGCGACATCGCTTACCTGGGGTGCCCCTGGTTTCATAGCTTCTTCTGGGTCGATTACAAAGGGCAATTCCTCATATTCCACCTCTATTAGCTCCAGTGCTTCCTCAGCTATGTGTTCATTTATAGCAGCGACAGCAGCTATGGCATCACCAAAATGACGTGCCCTTTCATTCAAGATATGCTCATCTGGTGGCACCAGATATCCACCAGCTATCATGGGTAAATCTTTTAAGCCACGGTCAAACGGTTTCCATTGGGTCACATCTTCAGGCGTGATTACCGCTTCCACACCAGGTAGTTTTTCGGCTTTGGACTTACCTATCCTCTTAATCTTGGCATGGGGATAAGGGCTCCTGAGCACCTTACCTATTAGCATCCCCGGCATCTTTAGGTCACTTGCATACATGGCCGCTCCGGTGGCTTTAGCAGCGGCATCTGGTTGGATAATTCGTTTTCCCACAACCGAAAGTTTCTGGCTCATTCACTTGCCTCCTTGCCCATTGACTCTGCTGCCGCCAATACGGCATCAACTATTTTCACATAGCCTGTGCATCGGCATAGGTTACCGGACAGGGCTTGTTTAACCTGTTCCCTGGAAGGGTTGGGATTCCTGTCAAGCAGGGCTTTAGCTGACAAAATCATACCTGGTGTGCAGTAGCCACACTGTATAGCGCCGTAATCTATGAATGCTTTTTGAATGGGATGCAATCTGGTGCCTTCAGCCAATCCTTCTATAGTGGTAATATTCTTGCCTCTAGCCGTTAGAGCCGGAGTCAGGCAGGAAAGAGTAGGTATGCCATCGATTAACACGGTGCAAGCTCCACAATGGCCAATCCCACAACTCTGCTTTGTTCCGGTAAGACCTAACTCGTCTCTCAGCACCTCAACCAGAAGCATATGGGGTTCTATGGCTAGCTCGCATGCTTTCCCATTTACTATAAAATTGGCGATTTGCTTCATTATGCCCTCTCCCTCAAATGTAACTGCCTAATCTTCTGCCAGGTTTCACTTATTGCCTCTCTCACTAATACCCCGGTCATTCTTTTACGATAATCAGCCCGGGAGCGGGGACTTGTTTCCTCAACAGCAACTCGTGCTGCCCGCTCTATCAAGCTGTTATCAATCTTCTTATCGCGAAGTACTTGCTCAGCCCGTCTGGCTCTAATAGGGGTAGGTGCTACCGAGCATAGCCCTATTTTTAGGTCACGGCATATACCATCGGTGGAATCAAGTAACATCAGGACGGCAACCCCGGCTAGGCTTTCATCGACGGTGGTTATCTTAGTAAACCATTTGTAGCATCCAGCGCTTCTGGGTGGAGGAGTTGGTATCTGGATTTCAGTGAGTAGCTCTGCCTCCTGTAGTGCGGTCTTAAACGGGGCAATAAAGAATTCGTCGATAGGAACTATCCGTTCACCATGGAGGCTGATAAGCTTGAGCTTAGCCTCTAGAACAAGAAGGGAAGGGACTGAATCCTGTGATGGTCCTCCCTCGCAGATATTACCGCCTATCGTGCCCATGTTGCGGACCTGGGGGGTACCCACTTTACCACAGGCAGAAGCCAGTAGCTCGAACTTATCCTTGATAATGGCAGAATCAGCTATGGCGGTATGGGTAGCCAAGGCTCCAATCTTTAGTCCTGCTTGCTGACTATAGTGGATGTAATCCAGTTCGGGGATACTCTTGATGTAGACCACATATTGTGGGGTTATCTTTCTCTTCTTCATTGAGATGAGTAAATCAGTGCCGCCAGCGAGAACCTTCGCCTGATGGCCATACTTAGACAAGAGTTGTACCGCCTCCTCAACTGTCCTGGGCTCAAAGTACTCGAAAGGCTTTAAAAGCCGAGCCATACAAACCTCCTCTCACCCTATTCAATCAGGAAGCCGTTTTTCATTGGGTCATTTGGAGACAGGATAAGCGTATTTATCCCCATAGTGTAGGCACTTCCTGTAATCTCAGGGATAATGGCATCGAATTTACCTACTTTAGTTTGGGAGACTACTTTGCCCTTAAAAGTTGTACCAATTATGCTCTCGTGGATGCACTCTTGGTTTAACTTAATCTGTCCCTTGGCGTATAGAGTCGCCAGATGCGCAGAAGTGCCAGTGCCACATGGTGACCGGTCTATCCCTTTATCCCCTTCTTCAAAGACTGTTATGTTTTTTATATGCGTCCCATGTTTTGTGGGCTTATTGCAAATTCGAACCGCGTCGATAGAGGAAACTGGTTTTTGGGGATGCTTCACCGTAATTTGAGAGTTAGCCGCACCCTTGATAGTCATTGCTAGCTCAGATAACTGAGATGCGTTCTTTCTATCAACATTAGCCCCTATATTATTAGCGGCGACTATAGCAAAGAATTCTCCACCGAAAGC
>DAOWJM010000016.1 GCA_030640325.1 Dehalococcoidia bacterium
AGCCCCGCTCCTGACCAGCGCCTCGGTAATCTCCAGAGCCTGCTCCCCGGTATCAGGTTGAGAGATGAGCAGGTCATCAACATTGACACCGCAATTGGCAGCATAGGAAGGGTCCAGAGCGTGCTCCACATCAATATAGGCAGCCAACCCCTCTTTCTTTTGTGCTTCAGCAATTATATGTTGACCTAGGGTGGTTTTCCCTGATGCCTCGGGACCAAATATCTCTGTAATCCGCCCCCTGGGGATACCGCCTATACCTAAGGCTAGGTCTAACGCCAGCGAGCCGCTGGGGATAGCCTCCACTGGTGACATGATAGCAGAGGCTCCCAGCTTCATCACTGAGCCTTTGCCAAACCGCTTCTCTATCTGGCTGATAGCCAGCTCCAGCGCCTTCTCTTTCTCTGTGGTCATATTCGCCTACTTGCATCATAGCACAGACGCCCCATCAAAACAAGGGCGAACAGCCAAATAATATATCACGGGAAAAAGATTTTATAAGGAAAAAGGGTGTAGCTAGACCTCAAAACCGGCCACCGGTGGTGGTTGGCGCTTGTGGTCACTGGCGGCTATCATGGACTCAATCCTCTTTTTTAGTTCAGCCGATGCTTCACCGGTAACCAGATAGCGGTCAAGCTCATCATAGCTGAGCCCCAGCTCTCCTTCGTCGGTTTGCCCTTCCCATAAACCGGCTGAGGGAGGCTTATCTATAATTTGCTGCGGAATGCCCAAAAATTGGGCTAGCTCTCTTACTTGTCCTTTGAGCATGTTGCCCAGGGGCAGAATATCCACCCCACCATCACCATATTTGGTAAAGTAGCCCAGGGAAAGCTCACTCCGATTACCTGCCCCGACCACCATATATTTAAGCTGATTGGCAAAGTAGTAGAGAGTGAGCATTCTCAATCTCGATTTGATGTTGGCTTTAGCCAGACGGCTGACATCAGGGTCTGTCTGCTCATCGGGCAATACCTTGAGCAAGGCGTCAAAAGCAGCATCAAGAACCACCGTCCTAGTGGGGATAGAAAACTTGTTAGCTACCGCCCGAGCATGCTCCATATCCTCCTGCCTGCTGTAGCAGGGCATAATCACTCCGAGCATACCTTGGGGAAAGGCGCGGTAACATAGTGCCGCCGCTACTGAGGAATCCAGTCCACCACTTACGCCCAGCACCACCCCCTTACACCCAGCAGCCAATGCCTTGTCTCTTATCCACAAAACCAGCTTCTCAGCCGACTGTTCCCAATTCATATAAATCTCAATTGTAGCACTAGGCTGCCAGTAGTATACTACCATGTAGCTACTTGGTCAAAGGGGTTTAACATGCCAGCTGACCTTATCCTTAAGAATGCCAATGTGATAACGATGGACCCCGGTTGCCCCGTTGCTGAGCTGGTGGCTATCAGAGATAACCGGATTTTGCTGGTTGCCGGCAGTGAGCAGCTGGAGCAGGTTAAGGGGGCAAAGACCAAAATAATTGATTGCCAGGGCAAAACGGTGGTGCCCGGTTTCAATGATGCCCACTGCCACATTTTTTCCTTTATAAGGAAGCTGCGCAGCCTCGACCTGAGTCCATCATCGGTTGGCTCTATCGCTGACATAAAGGCAGCTATCCGCCGCCGAGCCCAGAGCATTCCACAGGGTAGCTGGCTCACCGGCACCGACTACAATGAGTTCTACCTGGCTGAGAAGAGGCATCCCAATCGCCGGGATTTAGATGAGGCAGCACCTTATCACCCGGTAGTCCTGGCTCACCGCTCTCTGCATGCCTGTGTGCTCAACAGCCTGGCGCTCTCCCTGGCTGGCATCACCAGGGAAACCCCGGAACCACCCGGGGGGCTTATTGCTCGGGAACTTGACACAGGGGAGCCAAGCGGTCTTCTGTTTGAGATGTTGGGCTATATCAGGGAGAAGGTATTGCCCCCTCTATCCGAGGATGAGTTAGCTGATGGCATAGCCTTGGCTAATCGGCACTACTTGTCTATGGGCATTACCTCGCTGCAGGAGGCTACAGCGACCAATGATTTGGCTCGGTGGCAAACCCTCCAGCGGTTTAAGCATAGCGGCAGGCTCGAAAGCCGGGTGTCTATGATGTTTGGTATTGAAGCCTTGAGCCAGTTTCAGGAGGCAGGTTTAGCTTTGGGCTTGGGTGATAGTCAGTTGCGGTTGGGTGGGGTAAAGATGATTCTGAACGAAACCACGGGACAGTTACAGCCGCCACAGCCTGAGTTAAACCAGCAGGCGCTAAGAGCCCATCAGGTTGGATTTCAATTAGCCATCCATTGCATTGAGCAGAGCACGGTGGAGGCAGCCATCGCTGCCCTAGAATATATCGGTAGCCATACGCCCTTGGCTGGGCGACGCCATCGCCTGGAGCATTGCTCCGAGTGCCCCCCCCAATTGCTCAGGCGGCTAATCGAGCTTAAAGCTATGGTGGTTACCCAGCCCCCTTTTCTCTACTATAGTGGCGAGAGATATTTAGCCACCCTACCCCCCAGCCAGCTAAGGTGGTTATACCGAATTAAATCCCTCCTCAACGGTGGTTTGATGGTTGCCGGTAGCTCGGATTCTCCGGTGGTGCCAGATAACCCGCTGGTTGGCATATATTCCGCCGTCACCAGGCGGGCTGAGTCAGGGCAGGAGCTGTCGCCCCAAGAGCGCATCTCAGCCGAAGAGGCACTGGCTATGTATACCATAAATGCTGCTTACGCCTCATTTGAAGAGGGTATAAAAGGCTCCATCGCCCAGGGTAAGCTGGCTGATATGGTGGTATTAAGCGCTGACCCCATTAAATCGCCCACGGAGCGGATTAAGGATATTCGGGTGGAGATGACCATTATTGATGGCAAGGTGGCATGGGAGGTTTGACCGCAAAACCTACGACCAGTCAATTGAGCTATTGCGGAAAGCAATAAATAAGACTAAACTGGGTATTAGGGAAAAGAATGAGGCGCTTAATAGATTAAATAGGGTGAGGAGTATATAATTACGATTGAGTTCGAAATTATACTGAACTGAATTCAAAAGTCTTTGTGAAGGGGGGAATTATGAAGATAATTCGACTGATTGGCTCGCTGGTCTTCGTACTCGGGTTATTTATCGCGGTTTTTGCTGGGATGCCTTGGTACATCTACAACGAGCCCATGTTGCCCTTGTGGTTGGAGATTGCGGTCTACGGCTTTCTCGGTGGTATCCTGCTGGTCTTACTG
>DAOWJM010000028.1 GCA_030640325.1 Dehalococcoidia bacterium
CTAAATCATCTTACAGGGCAGTCTAAGAGGGGCGAAAGCCCCTCTTTCTATCTCCTTTCCCCTCTCTGGGGAAGGGTTGTACTTAACATAACTCTAAAAACAAATCCCAAAGCTAATCAGATAGGAATTGTTTCCCTAAATTTTTTAATAATGTCGTTTTTGTCGCTTCCCTAACCAAGATAGGGGTGAGGTTGATAAAGAATCTAAACAATAGTAAAATATAATTATGAAAAGTCGTGACTTGGGGCAGAACAAGGAGGGGAACATGGAAACTGGCACGTGGAAGGTTAAAACCGGGCTGGCTCAAATGCTAAAAGGCGGGGTGATTATGGATGTGGTCAACGCTGAGCAAGCCAAGATTGCCCAAGAAGCAGGCGCCTGTGCGGTGATGGCGCTGGAGAGAGTCCCGGCAGATATCAGGGCTGCTGGCGGTGTAGCCCGCATGGCTGACCCAACGATTATTGAAGCCATTATGGAGATGGTTTCTATACCGGTAATGGCTAAATGCCGCATAGGGCACTTCGTGGAGGCTCAAGCGCTTGAAGCCCTGGGGGTGGATTTCATAGATGAGTCTGAGGTGCTTACCCCGGCTGATGAAGCACACCATATCTGGAAGCACGACTTTAAGGTTCCCTTCGTCTGCGGCTGCCGAGATTTGGGTGAGGCACTTCGGCGCATCGGAGAGGGGGCAGCTATGATTAGAACTAAAGGCGAAGCCGGTACCGGTAATATTGTAGAGGCGGTCAGACATATGCGGGCAGTAATGGACGGCATCCGCAAACTGGCAGATACGCCTCAGGATGAGCTAATGACACTGGCAAAGGAAATGGGAGCCCCCTTTGAATTAGTAGCCGAGATACATAAAACAGGGAAACTACCTGTGGTCAACTTTGCCGCTGGCGGAGTAGCTACCCCGACTGATGCTGCCCTGATGATGCAACTGGGGGCTGACGGCGTCTTCGTTGGCTCTGGTATATTTAAAGCCAGTAACCCAGAGGTTAGAGCCAAGGCTATAGTTGAGGCGACTACTCACTTTCAAGACCCTAAAATCATCGCTGAGGTCTCCAAGAACCTGGGGGAAGCCATGCCCGGATTGGATATAAAGCAAATCCCGACTGAGGAACTGTTGGCATCTAGGGGATGGTAGTATGAGAATTGGCGTCCTTGCCTCGCAAGGAGCCTTTGCTGAGCACATAGATATATTGCGCCAGTTGGAGGTTGAGGCTTCGCCTGTCCGTTTGCCCCAAGAACTAAGAGGGTTGGATGGGCTAGTCATTCCCGGCGGAGAAAGCACCTCTATCAGCAAGTTGATGCTGAGCTACAACCTGATGGACGAAATAAGAAATCTAGCCAAAAATGGGCTACCAATGCTTGGCAGCTGTGCTGGTATGATACTTCTAGCTAGTAAAATTTCAGACCTGGATGTAGAACTTATAGGAGTAATGGACATAGCCGTTAGACGCAATGCCTTTGGCAGACAAAGAGAGAGTTTTGAGACCGAACTCTCAATGCCAGTGTTGGGAGAAAAGCCCTTTCCCGGCATATTCATTCGAGCACCAATGATTGAGCAGGCAAGTAGTGAAGTAGAGATATTGGCTAGGCTAGCCGATGGCACCGGTGTCGCCGCCAGAGAAGGGAAGCTGCTTGCTTCTGCTTTTCACCCAGAATTAACCAGCGACCTCAGATTTCATCAATATTTTTTGGATATTGTGGTAGAATGCCGCAAATCTGGATTAAATAAGGTATAGTGAGAGGGAATTTTTGCAAAAGGTAATCACAGATGACCTAGATGCCCTGATTGACATTTTGCCATCACATATTCGCCAGCCGCTATGCCAACAAAAGGATATCGGCGAGCTGCTGGAAGTAGTTCTTGACCTGGGTCGCCCTTCAGAAGCTCGCTTCCCCCGGCGGGAAGTGGTTCTCAATCCAAAGGAAGTTGACGAACAGGACATTGATTATGTAGCCTCTCGCGTCAGTAGCTTTGGGGATGACAACCGTGCCGGAATTGAGCGCACCCTGCACCGCATCTCAGCCATTCGTAACCGCAAGGGGCGTATTGTTGGGCTGACCTGTCGTGTGGGCAGAGCTGTCTTCGGCACGATAAGGGTTATTGAAGACCTCATCCAATCGGGCAAAAGCGTTCTGCTTCTAGGTCGCCCCGGGGTGGGCAAAACAACCATGCTGCGCGAGGTAGCTCGAGTGCTAGCCGATGACCTGGATAAGCGGGTCATCATCGTAGACACCTCAAATGAGATTGCCGGGGATGGTGATATTCCTCATCCAGCCATTGGACACGCAAGGCGGATGCAGGTAACCACCCCCACCATGCAACATGCGGTAATGATTGAAGCGGTGGAAAATCATATGCCTGAGGTAATCGTCATTGATGAGATTGGCACTGAGCTTGAGGCTCAGGCGGCCCGAACTATAGCTGAGCGCGGGGTTCAACTGGTGGGCACTGCCCACGGTAACACTTTGGAAAATCTGATGATGAACCCTACCTTAGCCGACCTCATTGGGGGTATTCAGACGGTAACCCTGGGCGATGAAGAGGCAAAGCGAAGAGGCACTCAGAAGTCCATACTGGAGCGGATGTCACCGCCCACCTTTGATATTGTGGTCGAAATCCAGGACTGGGATAAGGTAGCCATTCATCCTGATGTCGGCGAAGCGGTTGATGCTCTCCTGCGTGGTCAACCTATAGCCACCGAGACCCGCTGGCTTGATGAGAAAGGGGAGGTCAGAAGCGAAAAGGAAGCCCCAGCGACCACTAGGCAAAAAACCGCCAAGGTTAAGCAGGTCAGAGGGAAAAATCTACCTAAGCTTTACCTCTTTGGTGTAAATCGGGGACGAATGGAGCAAATGGCAAAAGAGATGCGATTGAGCCCGGATATAGTCAATAGCTTAAATGATGCTAACCTGTTTGTAACCTCTAAAGGCTACTATCGGCGGAAGCCACAAAAGGTCAGCGATGCCGAAACACTAAATCTACCCATCTATGTCCTCAAGAGCAACACACCAGCTCAAATCAGGCAGCTATTAGAGGCTATCCACCCTACATCTGGCGCAGAAAAGGCAGACCGGTTTAAACTCGCCCTCGGCGAAGCGGAAGAAGCAGTTACCAAGGTAAAGAGCGGGCAGGAAGCGGTGGAACTCAGTCCTCAGAGCGCCTATATTCGGCGGTTGCAACACCTGCTCGCCGAGCGAAGCAAGCTATCCTCAAACAGCCTGGGCAAAGACCCTCATAGAAGGGTGAGGATTTACAAGCAAGAGACAAAGGTATAAAATATGTCTTTATTCATTACCTTTGAGGGGGGGGAGGGGGGTGGCAAGAGTGTCCAGGCCAAAGCGTTATATAGAAGACTATCGCAGTTAGCTATCCCTGCCCTTCTGACCCATGAGCCCGGCGGTACCCCTTTTGGTAAGAAGCTCGGTCGCTGGCTAAAGTGGGTTAAAGAAACAGATATATCGCCACTGACCGAGCTAATGCTGTTTAATGCCTCCCGCGCCCAATTAGTAGCCGAGATAATCCAACCCAATCTGAAAGGCGGGAAGGTGGTTATCAGCGACCGCTATGCTGACTCTACTACTGCCTATCAAGGCTACGGGCGGGGACTGGATTTAGAAATGGTCAAGGCTACTAATAATGCTGCCACTCAGGGATTGAAGCCAGCCCTGACCGTTCTGCTGGATATACCAGTGGAGAAAGGGCTTGCCCGCATAAAAGGCAGAGAGAAAGACCGCTTTGAGCAGGAGGCTCTAGCCTTTCACCAGAGGGTGAGGGAGGGCTATCTCAAGCTGGCAGGAGATGAGCCAGAGCGATGGTTGATAGTAGATGCTAGCCAATCCAAAGAGAAAATATCCCAGATTATCTGGCAAAGGGTAAGCCAACTGCTTTCAAGAGGCTGAAGGGAAGCAAACTACTATTAAAAATTTTGGGAAACAATTCGTGTCTGATTAGCTTTGATAATTGTTTTTCACGTTATGTCAATGGGAGAGGATGCATTGAAAGTGTCCCAAAGGCGGGTGGCGGTAGCTATGAGTGGCGGGGTAGATTCGTCGGTGGCGGCTGCCCTGCTGAAACAGGCTGGCTATGAGGTGTGCGGCATCTATATGCAGCTATGGTCAGACCATAGCCTAGCAGGCACCACATCAGATTTAGAGCACACCTGCCAAGTCTTGGATATACCTCTTTATAAGCTTGACCTTGAGAGAGAATTTCAGCGCCTGGTTATTGACTACTTCTGCTGGGAGTATAGCCTGGGACGGACGCCAAACCCGTGTATCGTCTGTAATCAGCATGTAAAATTTGGTCTGCTCCTCGATAAGGCACTGGAAATGGGGATAGAATACTTAGCTACCGGTCATTATGTCAGAATAGAGCGCTCGTCAAGTGGCTACCGCTTGCTGAAAGCAGTTGACATAACCAAAGACCAGTCCTATTTCCTTTATACTCTAGGGCAAAG
>DAOWJM010000156.1 GCA_030640325.1 Dehalococcoidia bacterium
TCTCGCCACCAGACGCCGGGCGATCAGCCGGGCAAGGATGCGCAGTCCTTCGCCGGCGCTACTAGGCCTGCTACCTGCTATATAGCAACCTAAATTGACTTTGCTTTGACCCATCTGGTACAATGATAGCATGACGAGAGCAATCATAGAACCTAGAATGGGCATTTATAGACAGAAACAATGCACTTAAAAACATCAGATAAGTGTGCTAATAATTCTTTAAAATACCAGATTGAACTGCGACGGAGGACAAAAAATGTTGCGCAGGATAAAAAAGCCGGCGGTAAGACCCGAGCTACGACGCGACTGGCTGCGCCGTCATGAAGAAGCGGGAGAATCACCGCCCGAAATCGCCAAAGCCGACGGATACGATGTGCGCACCGTCAGAAAGCAAATTGATATCGAGCGCCAAGAGAAAGAAAGACGAGAAGCCAGGTCCATCGTACTGCGTCAGGCCCTAGAAAAGCATTATGCTGACCTTTGCACTTTTGCTCAGAAGCTGGACTCGCATATCGCTGGAGAGGCCGGCTTACTGTCAGCGATAAAAGATGAACCTATGTGGTCTGCGCTGCGGGAACATACCACGCGCTCGACGCTTTGGAAGAATCTGGACAAATGGGAAACTTTGCGTGAGGAGGTTCGCCAGGCAGATAGCGAGGTGAGGATGCAGTTTGAGTCGGTGGTCAGAAACAGAGCGCCACTGAAGTTTCCTGCACCACCTGGTGAGATGGGACTCAGTTCGGGCATTGTTGATCTGCTGTCTTCACACTTTAAGTTTACGGCACAGGGCGAAGCTGGTCTCGACAAAAGAGCTGATTTCAAGTTGGTTGCCGCAGACCAAGAGACAACCTCAATTAATTATGGTTCCTTCACGATCGGCAGGGTACCCAAAGAGCGGATTGCTGAGGTAAAGAATCTGGTTGTTGACCTCATGAGGAAAGTTACCACTGGGGAGGAGCATGGCGAAATGAGCCGCCTTCTTGCCCAGTTGGAGCGGGTAAGACGCGAACTGCATGATGAGCTCCTGGTCATCATCTTGCGCAGGGTGGTTCCCGGGAGATGCAAATATTGCCCGATATAACGGGAGATATTGTTAGATAAAGGAGGCAAGTCATGAAAGTAGCACTTTATGCCAGGGTATCGTCTGACCGCCAGGATATTGATCTCTCCATCACCGCACAGCTTAAGGCGCTGAGGGAGTATACCTCGCGAAATGGCTATACGGTGGTCAAAGAGTATGTTGACGAAGCGGAGAGCGGTCGTTCCATAGACAGACCGGGCTTCCAAAGTATGATTGCCACTGCGCGTCAGAAGCTCACGCCTTTCGAGGCTATTCTTGTATGGAAGCTATCCAGATTCGCCAGGAACCGGGAAGACTCTATCATCTACAAGTCCCTGCTCAGGAAACACGGGGTTCAGGTAATCTCAATAAATGAGCCGGTTGAGGATACCCCCTCAGGGAAGTTGCTGGAGGGTATCATCGAGGTCATTGATGAGTTCTATTCCGCCAATCTGTCCCAGGATGTGATAAGAGGTCTGAGAGAGAATGCCAGCAGAGGTTTCTATAATGGTGGTAGACCTCCCTATGGATATGTCCGGGTGAAGGTGAAGGATGGTGCTACCTCAAGGACCAAGCTTGAGCCGGACCCCAAGACAGCACCTATAACGCAACGTATCTTCAGGGAGTGCCTGGCAGGCAAGGGGCTCAAGGCTATTGCTCGGAGCCTTAATGCCGATGGCATATCCTCCAGGACAGGTAGGAAATGGGGGGCAACTTCAGTTGAGAAAATACTCCATAATGAAGCCTATACGGGAACAATGGTATGGGGCAAACGGACAAAGAATCCGAGCCAGATTATCAATGGTACTGTTCCCTTGCGGACTGAGGGAGCCTGGCCTGCTCTTGTTGACGGGACTGCCTTCACACAAGTACGGGCAAGGCTGGCAGCCAGGGCACCTCAAGTCATCCATCCCAGGGAGGTAGACAGCCCATACTTACTGAGCGGCATTATGCGCTGTGGAGTGTGTGGTGCAGCCATGGTAGGTCAGGGAAGTGGCCACCGCTACCACTATTATATGTGTAGTAACGCCCGCAGAAAGGGCAGGGAGGTATGCCCGTCACCCATTCTGCCCAAGGATAAGGTCGAGGGGTTTATTATAGACCGCATTAAGAGCTATGTTCTTACTGAAGAGAATTTAGAGGAGTTGGTGAGGCTGACTAATGAGGAGTTATGCCAATCCTGTAGTGAGAATAGGGAAAGGCTGGAACTTATTCAGGCTCAAATCGAAGAAATGGATAACAGGCTGAGCAAGCTCTACGATGCTATAGAGACAGGGGAGTTTAAGGGTGGAGAGCTTGCCCCCAGGATAAAGGCTCTCTCCCAGAAGAAGGAGGAGCTATTGCAGGCAAAGGCCCACGCAGAGGAGATTTTACGCTATGCGAGTGTGGACATGGCTGACCCTAAAGTAGTACAGGACTATGCCGATGACCTGAGAAGCTTGCTGGCGAAATCCTCCATAACTGAGCAAAGAAGCTTCCTCAAGTCCTTTATAGAAAGGATTGAGGTGGATGAATCAAAAGCAAAAGTGTATTACACTATCCCTATGCCTCCGTATAGTGTCTCCGAGGAAACCGTGGGAGTTTTACCTTTCGTACACCACGGTTGAAGGAGAGGGGGATTAAATCGGGGTCCCCGAAAATCTTGATTTTTGGGGTAAATTAAGGGGGTGAGGTAGAAAAACCTATACCTTAGTCGCCATTTTTGGTGACACCGTTTCCCGAGGTAAAGTGTCAGGGTATGGTGATAGTGTAGTAGTGTCCGTAGTGAGACTCAATCCAAGTATTGCCAATAGGCTGCCGATTCTCTCCAGTGTCGGATTTGCTTCCCCTCCCTCCAGTTTGGCTACATATGATTGGGAGACACCTAGTTTGGCTGCTAGTTGCTGTTGAGTTAAATTTAACTCTCTTCTTGCCTCAGCTAGTGTAATAGCAAAATTAGATTTTGCGCGGGCTGCCCCAAATCTCTTTGCAAACTCTTGGTCACGAAGGTTTCGCTCTAAGTCATCCTTGAAAGTCCTGGTCATGGAATTTGCCTCCTCGTTTGATATTCATGAAGTCTAGAGCGCGCTATATTGATTTCTCTTGTTTCTCGCTGTCTCTTTTTGATAAATCCATGTAGCAGGATAAAACTATTGCTTATTACTTCGTAGTAAAGGACAATCCGGCAGCGGCCACCTATTAGCTCGTAGAAGTCCTTATCCCTATTTTGAATTCGTTTCATCATGTTCGTTCTTAGAAGTGTAAGCCCGTGTTCTTCAAGTTGATCGATCTTGTCCATTATTACAGCCCTAGCATTTCTGTCTAAACTATCTAACCATTCAGCAACGGGTTTGTTACCGCTAGGCTCTGTATAGTAGTCAATATAGTACACGGTAAATTATAACCCCACAGGTAATATTTGTCAAGACTAATTACGTATATCTTGATGAGCTTTTTATATTCTACCACCGCCTGCTATCTTATACCATACATCCCCTTTATCAAGGGTAGGTCAAAGGGGCGTTAGCCCCTTCAAAAAACAACCTCCCCCTTCCCCTTATCAAGGGGAAGGGGGATAAAGAGGGATAGGGTTACCAAATGTTTCTTCCCAAGATGGTAAGATAAGTTAGAAAAATATAGGATAATTCATCTTGACATCCCCCTTATGGGTTACGCTATTATTTTAAGAAATACTCGATAGTGTTGATTGAATTGTGGAGGTGATATGTTAGCAGTCGAGACAAAGGTCAAGGTGGCAATTGGCTTATCACTGGCCTTTGTGGTGCTTAACGTGCTCGACATATTGCTGACTTGGTACGCTTTGGAGCTGGGCGCAGTTGAGCTTGGTCTTTACATGGGTCAGGTGCTTAGGCTTGGCTTTTGGGGGTCAGTTTCATTTAAGCTCGGTATTTCCGCTGGTATTGCTGCTGTTTTGCTTGATAGAGGGCACCTGAGCTTGTTAATCTTTGTAGTAGGCGTCTTGTGTCTTGTTTGTATCTGGAATCTGCTCATGATAGCAGGTTTGTCGTGAACACGGAAGGTAGATAAACTACCTTTTACCCGTTGCTGACTACGTAGTTCCTCAGCGTGCCTATCCCCTCTATCTTTATCTCTACCGTATTGCCGGGATACATCGGTCCAATGCCGCTGGGCGTTCCGGTAGCGATAATATCCCCCGGCAGCAGGGTCATTACATGGGAGATAAAGTTTATCAGCTCTGGCACGGAATAGATAAGGTCGCTGGTGTTAGCTTGCTGCTTGAGTTCCCCATTCAGGTATGTCTCTAAAACAACGTTTCCCGGGTCGAGTTCAGTCTCAATACAGGGTCCCACGGCGGCGAAGGTATCAAAACCCTTAGCTCGAGTCCACTGCTTATCGTGGTACTGCAGGTCGCGGGCGGTAATGTCGTTGAAGCAGGTATAGCCCAGGACATAGTCCAGTGCGTCCTTTTCTGATACCAGCCACACTGGTTTCTTAATGACTATCCCCAGCTCACCCTCGTAGTCAACTCTATGTGAGCTAGAGGGGTAGCTAATATTTTCCTCTGGTCCTATTACCGCAGTTGATGGTTTGAGGAAAATCAGGGGGGCATTGGGGAGGGGAGCATTGATTTCTTTGGCGTGGCTGTGGTAGTTAAGCCCCAGAGCCACTATTTTGGAGGGGGTGCATGGGGAGAGGAGTTTAACCTCGCTTAGCTGGTAGTAGTGGTCAGAGGGTTTGATGTAGCGAAAAGGCTTGTCCTCAATAGCCTGAATAGATTCGCCTTCTAAAATGCCATATTTGACCTTATTGTCAATGGCAAAGCGTATGATTTTCATAATCAGATATTGATTTTACCTGTGCTAGCTCCAGATTGCAAGGTAGGTGATGAAAGGGTTTAAGGGGCATAAGCCCCTTAAAGAAACAACTTCCCCCTCTCCTTACTCTGGAGCAATAATTAAGGGGAGTTTTAGAGGGGCGAAGCCCCTCTTTTTAATTAACCTCCCCCTTCCCCTTATCAAGGGGAAGGGGGATAGGGTTACCAACAAAAACCTAAGGGGGTGAGGTTGATAGATAATCTCATTGCCTAGCTATATCCAGTATGGTATAGTTTATTTATAGTGGAAGCCAAAATTGAGCTTATTCCTGAAGGCAGCATCACTTCCCCTGAGGGTTTTTTTGCCGGCGCCACCTGCGCCGGGCTCAATAAAAAAGCCAATGATAAACCAGACCTCGGCATTCTCTTTTCTGAGGCGCCTTGTGTGGCTACCGCTCTATTTACCACCAATCGGATTAAGGCAGCCCCGGTGGTCTTGTGTCAGCAAAGGCTACAACAGGGAAGAGCCCTGGCGGTGGTGGTGAATAGCGGCTGCGCCAACGCCTGCACTGGTGAAAAAGGTTTTGCCCATGCTGCTGAGATGGCGAAGCTAACCGCCGAGGGCATTGGAATATCGCCTGAGGATGTCCTGGTTGCCAGCACCGGCGTTATTGGTCTGCCGCTACCGATGAAGCGCATAAGGGCTGGCATAGAACAGATAATCCTTTCCAGAGACGGTGGTCATGAGCTGGCAAAGGCGATAATGACCACTGATACCTTTGCCAAGGAAACGGCGGTGGCGGTCAAGAAAGATGGCAATAAGTTCGCCATTGGCGGGGTAGCCAAGGGCTCGGGGATGATTCACCCTGACTTGGCAACCTTGCTTTGTTTCCTCACCACCGATGCCGCCGTAGAGATGGATTTTGTCAAGTCGGCTCTGAAAAAGGCGGTGGACATCTCCTTTAATATGATTTCCATTGACGGCGACACCAGCCCCAATGACATGGTGCTTATAATGGCTAATGGATTGGCAGGCAGTAAGCCCATTTCACAAGGTGGTAAGCAGGCTGATGCCTTTCAGCAAGCTCTTGAGCAGGTTTGTATCTATCTGGCTAAGCGCATTGCCCGTGATGGCGAGGGGGCAACTAAGCTTATTGAGGTAACTGTCGCTGGCGCCCCCGGTCTTGCTGAGGCCAGGTTGGCTGCTAGGACGGTGGCAAGCTCATCCCTGGTGAAGGCGGCGGTACATGGCGCTGACCCTAATTGGGGACGGGTTATGGCAGCGGTGGGGCGGAGCGGGGTGGAGGTGGTGGAATCAAAGACTGACCTTTATATTGGTGATACCCCGGTGGTAAAGTCGGGTAGACCCTTGCCCTTCGGTAAGCGAAGTTTAATCCAGCTATTAAAAGGGAAAGAGGTGTCCATAAGCTTGAACCTTAACCTGGGCTCCGGCAATGCCACCGCCTGGGGTTGCGACCTGTCTGAGGAATATGTAACCATTAATAGTCAGTATATGACATAGAGCAAGGGTTGATAAAATGGGCAAGGTTATTGTAGTTAAGCTCGGTGGTGCCACCCTGGGCAGCCACGATACCACTATTGAGGACATTGTCAAGCTCCAGCAGCAGGGCAAGTCGCTGGTGGTAGTACATGGTGGTGGCAAACTGATAACCGACTGGCTGGAAAAGCAGGGGATTTCCACTAGGTTTGTCCACGGCGAGCGGGTAACCGATGAAGCGACGCTTGAGGTGGTGGTTTCGGTGCTGGCTGGGCTGGTCAATAAGGAGATTGTAGCCGCTATCAATAGCCTGGGTGGAAATGCAGTAGGCATTAGCGGCGTGGATGGGGCTTTCATTCAGGGCAGGATTAAGGAGAAAGAGCTGGGCTATATTGGCGAGGTGGTCAAGGTAAATCCCGCTCCCCTGGAGGCACTACTGAAGTCCGGCTACATCCTGGTAGTGGCTCCGGTCAGTCTTCATGCTACTGATAAGCCAGATAAAGCGCCGCAGGTGCTTAACATCAATGCTGATGCTGTAGCTGGTGAAATTGCTGCCGCCATTGGTGCTGAGAGGCTTATCTTTTTGACCGATGTAGTTGGTATCTGTGACCAGTCAGGCAATTTGCTGCCTCGTCTATCACCTGATGAAGCTGAAGCTCTAATGGCTTCAGGTGTGGCTTCAGGGGGGATGATTCCCAAGATTAAAGCCTGCCTGAGAGCTTTGTCGGGCACTTCAACCACTCGTATCGTAGATGGTCGGCAGCTGCATGCCTTGCTCAATGAAATAGAAGGACATGGTGGTGGCACCACCATACAGAAGTAGTATATTAAGGAGGGTCCAAGAGGGGCGAATCCCCCCAACCCTTTTATATCTATTCCCACCCACCGCCCTTAAGTGGAAGGTGGGTAGTAGTAAGGGAGGCTTTGCCCCCCCCGCCCTTAAGGAGGGGAATGAAATATAGGGAGTTAAAGAGGGGCGAAGCCTCTAAATACATTATAGGGAGTCTTAGAGGGACGAAGTCCCTCTCAAAAACAAATCTTCCCCTTCCCCTTGTTAAGGGGAAGGGGATAAAGGGGATAGGGTTGATAAATAATCTCACCAAAGATGCTGAAATAATTAGGTCTAAGGCTGTAAGAGTGCTATTCGGAGAGCGAAAATGAGTCTCTGGCAGGAACTTGAGCACCAATACTTTATGCAAACTTTCGAGCGTGTACCCTTAACCATAGTTAGGGGACAGGGGGCACGGGTGTGGGATGAAGATGGGCGGGAATACCTTGACTTTGTTGGTGGCTGGGCAGTCAATAGTTTGGGGCACTGTCATCCGGTGGTCGCCGAGGCAGTGACCGAGCAGGCGCATCTACTCATTCAGACGTCCAACCAGTTCTATACTGTTCCTCAGATTCGCTTGGCGGAGCTTTTAGTCCAGAATAGCTGTCTGGACAAGGTCTTTTTTTGCAATAGCGGCGCCGAGGCTAATGAAGGGGCAGTGAAGCTAGCCCGGCGTTATGGGCAGCTTAACTTAAGCGGAGCCTATGAGGTTATTACCACCTCGGGTTCCTTTCATGGTCGCACTTTAGCTATGTTGGCGGCTACCGGTCAGACTAAATTCCAACAGCCATATCCTCCTCTGCCCACCGGCTTTGTCAATGTGGAGTATAATAATATCGAAGCCATAAAGTCAGCCACTACCGAGCAAACCTGTGCCGTGATGGTGGAACCGATGCAGGGGGAGGGTGGGGTCAACCTGCCTGATGATAGTTATTTGACCGCCATACGGGCTTGGTGTGAGCAAAAGGGTATTTTGCTCATTCTGGATGAAATTCAAACTGGCATAGGTCGGACCGGGACGCTCTTTGCTTACGAGCAATATGGCATTGAACCTGATATAATGACACTAGCTAAGGGTTTAGCCAGTGGCGTGCCCATTGGGGCTATTCTGGCTAAGGAGAGGGTGGCAGTGTTCGCTCCCGGGGAGCACGGCTCTACCTTTGGTGGTAATCCTTTAGCCTGTGCTGCTGGCTATGCTACAGTAAAATTTATCATTGATAATGATATAGCCGGGAAGGCAAAGGCGGTGGGACAGTATCTTATCACCGGGCTGGAAAGCTTGAGACAGAAATTCCAGCTTATCACTGATGTCCGGGGGCGCGGGTTGCTGGTGGCTATGGAGTTTGGCAGTGATATAGCCCAGTCATTAGTAATGGCTTGCCTTGCTCGGGGCTTATTGGTTAACCGATTGAAGCCCAACGCCTTGCGCTTTATGCCTCCCCTTATTATCGGGACTGAGGAGGTTGATGAAGCGTTGGGCATTTTAGACAGCGCACTATCCAGCGTTATCAGCTAAAGACAAAATAGTAAGAGGTTTTAATGGTGAGCAAGATTCGCCGGCTTGGAATAGTAATAGCCTTAGGCTTAGTCCTCTTGCTTGGTATGGTGGTGCTGGCTGCCTCATATTCAGAGTCTGGGGTAACCAGTAAGACTGGGGCTGAAGGTCTTCCCCCCTCGCTTGCTGACCTTTCGGCTGTGCCGCAATTGGTGATAGATGATGCCACTGGGTTAGCTACGGAGCTATTCGGAGATTGTCAGGAGAAATGTGATGATTTTGTAAATCAGCTATTGGCAATATATTTGGAGGCTGAGGATAAGGATTTTGTTATAGTCTTTAACCCTGGTGGTTGGGGGTGGAATTTGGTGGAGGATTCACCGGGTTGGTGGAGTATTTTTGACGGCATTGAATCTGAGCTGGAAAGCTTAAGTTATACCTCATTGAAGTTAAACTATCTGCGGGTGGCTGACAGTTTTCAGGGGCGCCTTGACGAGGTTCGGGGAATGCTCACTGGCTACCAATCAAAGGCTAAGGATTTAGCCTGTAGAGCGGAGTTTCTCACCACCCATATTCCCGACCTTAAGGTTATCCTGGCTGGTGAGAGCACTGGCGCTGTTATCACTGATGGCGCAATGGAAATTCTTGAGGATAATCCACGGGTTTATAGTATTCAGACAGGTCCTCCTTTCTGGCACCAGACTGTCATGTTAGAGAGGACACTGGTGATGACTGGTAACGGAATAACCACTGATTCCTTTTGCCAGGGAGATTATCTTGATATCATTTGGGGCTACTTTAAAAAGTGGTTCGGTTTATTGGAGCCAGAGGATGATTTTGGCACCACCCCCCACTATATAGCAGCACCGGGACACGACTACTGGTGGCAATATCCTGAGGTTTGTTCTCAAATCACAAGCTTTTTAAAACAAAATTTTGGAATTGAATAGCGATAAGTTATTAGTTTGGGGGTCGTTTAGGGGGAAGATTGAAGGGGCAAAGCCCCTTCAAAACCTATCCTTCCCCCTCTCCTTTGAAGGAGAAGGGATACAGGTCGAAGACTCTTCGAGGGGTGAGGTTGATAAACAGTCTAGTTAGTATCAAGCTTTGCAGTAAGTACCTGAATAGGTATAAGCTAGTTTATATGGGAGGACATAGTACCCTTCTTGCTGTATATAGCAAACTGAGGTGATGTTATGATAGTTCCAATTAAGCGTGATAAAGTAGTACTGGCTTACAGTGGCGGATTAGATACATCAGTAGCTATCAGATGGCTCAAAGAGAGGTATAACCTGGATGTTATTGCCCTTAATGTTGATGTCGGCAATGAGCGAGATTTTTCCGCTGTTCGTCAGAAGGCGCTTGATATCGGCGCAGTGAAGGCATTGGTAGAGGATGCCAAGGAGTTATTGGTCAAATATTTTATCTTCCCCGCGCTACAGGCGGACGCTCTCTATGAGGGACAATATCCCCTGGCTACGGCTCTGGCTCGTCCGCTGATGGCTAAGTTGCTGGTGGATACCGCCCTGGAGGAGGGGGCTTCAGCAGTAGCTCATGGCTGCACCGGCAAGGGGAATGACCAGGTCAGGTTTGACGTCAGCGTCACTGCTCTGGCACCCAGCCTCAAGATTATCGCCCCGGCTCGGGAATGGGGCATGACCCGGGAAGAGACCATCAACTATGCTCAGCGCTATGGGATTCCGGTGCCGGTTACGGTAAAAAGCCCCTATTCCATTGATGAGAACCTGTGGGGGAGGAGTATTGAGTGCGGGGTTCTGGAAGACCCCTGGGTTGAGCCACCCAGAGATGTCTTTACCTGGACAAAATCGCCTGATGATGCCCCCAATGTGCCAGGCTATGTGGAAATTGGCTTTGAACAGGGCATCCCCATCGCTATTGATGGGCAGAAGATGGATGGCGTCGGCTTAATCCAGCGGCTGAACCAATTGGCTGGTGAGCACGGAGTTGGCAGGATTGACCATTTAGAGAACAGGCTGGTGGGGATAAAATCGAGGGAGATTTATGAAGCGCCGGCAGCTACAGTATTGCTACAGGCGCACCAGGCTCTGCAGGCGCTGACCTTATCCAAGGCGCAGTTGCGTTTTAAGCAGAAGGTAGCTGTGGAGTATGCCGACCTTATCTATAACGGTCTATGGTTTAGCTCACTACATCAGGACCTGGCTGCCTATGTTAAGAGCTCGCAGCGCTATGTTACTGGAACAGTGCGTCTCAAGCTATTCAAGGGGGGTTGCACTGTGGTGGGGCGAAAATCACCCAAGTCACTATATAGCTATGGTCTGGCTACCTATGACAAGGGCGATCAGTTTGACCAGAGCGCCTCCGAAGGCTTTATTCACATCTGGGGACTGCCGGTCAGAACCCAGGCGCAGGTGCAGGGTATTAGCGATTTGGAGGAGGACATAGGAAGAAAGTAAATGAGCCATATTCGGGGTCGTTTTCATAAGAAGGTGGATAAACTAGTGACAGAATATACTGCCTCTATCCCCTTTGACTGGCGGTTATATCCCCACGATATTGCTGGCAGTATTGCCCACGCCAAAATGCTGGCAAAGCAGGGGATAATCTCAGACCAAGAGGCTGAGATTATTATCAGCGGGCTGGCTGCGATTAAGGAGGAGATAGAGCGGGGCAAGTTTCAGTTCGAGCCTGAATTGGAAGATATCCATATGAATATCGAAGCTTGCTTACTTGAGAAGGTGGGTGAGGTGGGGGGCAAGCTCCACACCGCTCGCTCCAGGAATGACCAGGTGGCTCTGGACTTGCGCCTTTTTGCCAAGGAGGCAATCTCAGACACCTTGGTCAAGCTGAGAGAACTTCAGCAGGCTCTCATCGGCCTGGCTGAAGCCAATAAGGATGTAATTATTCCCGGATACACCCATTTGCAGCCGGCACAGCCGGTTTTGCTGGCTCATCACCTTCTAGCCTATTTTGAGATGCTCCAGCGCGATGCCAGCAGATTCAGCGACTGTCTGAAGCGCACCGATGTTATGCCCCTGGGCAGCGGCGCTCTGGCTGGCGTTGCCTACAAAAATATTGATAGGGAGTTCCTCGCTCGTGAGCTTGGCTTCGGTCAGCTCAGCCAGAATAGCATGGATGCTGTCTCGGATAGAGATTTCGTCTTGGAGTATGAAGCGGCGGCTAGCCTGTGCATGATGCACCTCTCCCGACTGGCAGAGGAGATTATTTTATGGTCTTCAGCCGAGTTCAATTTTATTGAGCTTGATGAGGCTTATGCCACAGGCTCAAGTATTATGCCCCAAAAGAAGAACCCTGATGTTGCCGAGCTGGCTCGTGGTAAGACAGGAAGGGTCTACGGCAGACTCATGGCTCTGCTGACCACTATGAAGGCTC
Source organism: Dehalococcoidia bacterium (assembly GCA_030640325.1). Taxonomy (GTDB): domain Bacteria; phylum Chloroflexota; class Dehalococcoidia; order Dehalococcoidales; family BS750m-G39; genus DAOWJM01. The sequence goes on from DAOWJM010000156.1 coordinate 12,030, forward strand.
TCCCCCTGTCCTATAATAAAGA
>DAOWJM010000154.1 GCA_030640325.1 Dehalococcoidia bacterium
ACCACATTATGCCCGCCAGCGGCAGCCACCTCCAGGGCTCGCTTGACATGCTCTTGACCCTTGATGTAGGCCAGGTCAGTGATGGGCAGGGTGGATGGGGCATATTCCTCAACTTCTTCAGGCTTATATTCCGGGGCTGGTATTTCCCCCCGAAAATAGCTGACCAACTGAGATAAGGAGGCAACAGGGATGATTTCGGTGCCTTCTATTAAGGACGCCTCTCTGGCATCGATGTCAGGCACAATAATGGTGGATATCTTTTCTTGGTGAGCCAGGGCGACCATGGGCAGGATGCCGTTGGTGTGGCGCAGGCTGCCATCCAGGGACAGTTCACCGAGTAGGATGGTTTGAGAAACATCGGCAGATACTTGCTCTGAGCTGAGGAGGATGCCAACAGCAATGGGTAAATCATAAGCTGGACCTGCCTTCTTGAGGTGGGCGGGAGCCAGATTAACTACGATGCGCTTCATAGGGAAGGCACAGCCGGAGTTTCGTATAGCAGCGCGCACCCGCTCCCTTGCTTCCTGGACTGCGGTATCAGGCAGTCCAACGATAATAAACACGGGTAAACCGGGGGAGATATCTACCTCAACCTCGACAATAGCCCCCTCCAGCCCAACTACAGCACAGGTTATTACTTTGGCTAGCATCTGTTGGCTATATTACAGCGGTGCCTTCTATGTGTCAACGAACTTGGTTTTTGCCTTGACACTCCTCCTTTTCACGCCTTATACTGAACTGGCTTAAATTTGACCAAGGGGGGCAAGAAAATGGCTGGACCTTTAGATGGGGTTAGGGTAGTGGAAATAACCATGTTTCAGCAAGGACCTGTTTGTGGGACAAAGCTGGGGGACTTGGGTGCCGATGTAATTAAGGTGGAACCTCCAACTGGAGACCCAGCGAGAGGATTTATGAGGATTATGGGAGCCATGGTCGGCTTAAAGGGGCGAAACTACTACTTTGAGCAGCACAACCGCAATAAGAGAAGCATTGTTCTGGATTTGAGGAAAGAAAAGGGGCTGGAGATATTTTTAAGGCTGATTGATAGGGCCGATGTCTTTATGAATAACATGAGTATAGAAGCCCCACAGAAGATGGGCATTGGTCCTGAGGCGTTATTGGTTAGAAATCCACGGCTTATTTACGCTCAGGCCTCAGGTTGGGGAAGAAAGGGTCCTGATGCTAGTGAGCTTTCCTTTGACTATACCGGGATTGGTCGGTCAGGACTTATGATGTCCTGCGGTGAGCGGGATACCCCACCAGCCCAAATCTTGCCCGGACTTGGCGATGAGCTTGGGGGGATGGTCTGTGCCTGGGCGGTGTGTGCTGCCCTCTATGCCAGGGAGAAGACGGGAAAGGGGCAATTGATAGATACTTCACTAATGGGCAGCCTGATGTGCATGGAGAGCCTTGTCTTATCTGCCCCCTCTATTCTGGGTCAGGAATTCCCCAGGGAGATTAGGGCTCAGGCTGGTAACCCTATCTATAACCACTATAGAGCTAAAGATGACAAGTGGTTTATCTTGGCTCACCTTCAACCAGACAGATATTGGCCTAATGTATGTCGAGCTCTGGGTATGCCAGAGCTGGAGAATGCCCCCAGGTTCAATAGTATAGAAGCCAGGGGAGACAATGCCAGAGAGCTTATAGCTATTATGGATAAGAAATTTGCCACCAAGACCAGAGATAAATGGTTTGGAATTTTTAAGAAGGAGGGTCTGATTTATACCCCCATCCAGACGCCCACTGAGGTAATTAATGACCCCCAGTCTTTAGCCAATAACTATGTTGTCTGGTTTGACCATCCGGTGTTGGGCAGGACAAAGATGGTTGGTTTCCCGTGGGACTTTAGTAAGACCCCAGCCTCGATAAGAAGGGAACCCCCTGAGTTCGGTCAGCACACTGAGGAGATTTTATTGGAGCTGGATTATACCTGGGATGATATTACTCAGTTGAAAGCTGAGGAGGTGATACCTTAAAGCTAGGCATTTTAAGAAAGGGGTGACATTATGCCGGGAGAGAGTGCTGGTGAGGGATTGGCGGCGGCAGATAGATATTATCGGGATTATGGCTGTCGAGCCAGAGAGCTAAAGAGGCAGGGCAAGAAAATATTTGGCTATTTATGTGCCTTTGTTCCCTTGGAGGTGCTCACTGCGGCTGGCTTTATACCATTCAGGATAAAGGGGGATGTCAATGAGCCAATTACTAAGGCTGATACCGAGATGGAAACCATTGTTTGTCCCTTGGTTCGTAGCTGCTTTGATATGTCCCTCAAGGGCAACTATGAATTTCTTGACGGTATAGTTATACCTCACGCCTGTGATAGTATCTGCCGAACTTACGATATCTGGAAATATACCCTCAACCTCCCCTACTCTCATCTTATCAATATGCCTCATGGAACCGATGACTCATCGTTGAACTTTTACAAAGCGGTGCTGAATACATTTAGAACAAGTCTGAGCAGGTTTGCTGGGAGGGAGATTTCTGACCAGGAGCTGACTCAGGCAATAGGGCTCCATAATCAGAATAGGGCTAAGGTGAGGGAATTATATGAATTGAGGAAGGCATCTCCTCCTCTGATTTCAGGCGCAGAAATAGCCAAGGTATTAGTAGCAGCAATGGGTATTCCTATAGAAGAGTCTATTGAGATGATAAGCGGTGTTATTGATGAGGTTAAACAGAGGGGAGGTGTTCTGGCATCCAAACCAGCCAGGATAATGGTGGTTGGCGCTCAGGTGGATAATGTCGCCTTTATCCAGTTGATTGAGGATAGTGGGGCTTGGGTGGTAGCTGATGATTTATGCCCTGGGGCTAGGGAGTTCTTTTCTTATGTAGATGCCACTGATGACCCGATGGATGGCATAGCTGAGCGGTATTTGAGAAAGATAAAGTGTGGTCGAACTTATCGTGAAATGAAGGGAAACTATCAGGAATATTTAGAGGACAGGTTCGGCCATATGGGCCAAATGATTGAGGATTTCGATGTTGATGGTGTGGTGCTTTATATCTACAAGTATTGTGACCCCTATGGCTTCGAGGTGCCCCAGATAAAAAGCTATATTGAATCTAGGGACACTCCAGTGCTTTATCTTGAGGATGAGTATTCCATGTCAACCATTGGGCGATTGCGAACCAGAATCCAGGCTTTTCTGGAGTTGATTGGCTCAAAATAGTCAAACATGAAGGAGAATGGGTATGACTGAGGAGAAAAAACCGGAGGAGAGAAAGAAGAGAAAGACGGCTGCTGAGGCAGCTAGCAAGATAGGCCCGATGGTCAAGGCAACAATTGGTGGGACGGTGCAGGCGAGGGAGGAAGGGAAGCCTATAGCCTATTCTTTTATCTGCTGCGGCTACGATGAAATCATCCGAGCTATGGATATTGTCCCGGTATGGACTGAGAACTATGCCGGTATATGTGCTGTCAAGCGCGATGCCCAGCGATTCTTGGAGAGAGCCGAAGCGGAAAATTTTTCCCGCTCCCTCTGTACTTATGCCCTCTGTGGTCTGGGCTTTGACGCCTGGCGTGAGGAGCTGGGGGAGATGCCTCCAAATCCTCCCTGGGGTGGACAGGCAAGGCCTGACATGATGCTCGGCAGCGGTCAGATGCTCTGTGACCCGAGGAATAAGTGGTATCAGGCAGCCCAGCACTATATGCCTGATGTTCCTGTCTATGAGGTAGGTCTTCCTTGGACACCCTATGAGGATGATTATGACTACCGGGAGGTCCAGGACTACTATGTAAAGTATATGGTTGAGCAGCTTAGGGGGCTAGTAGAGTTTCTGGAGAGGCAAACCGGCAGGAAGATGGACTGGGACAGGCTCAGCGAGCTGGTTGACTTGGCTGACAGAACCTGGAACTTGATATGGGAAGCCTACGAGCTGCGTAGAGCTATACCTACTCCAATGGGCACCGGGGATGCTATGAATACCATGGTGCCCATGGTGTTTATGATGGGAACTCAGGAAGGCTACGATTTTTATAAGGATTTGTATGATGAGTTACAGCGTAAGATAGCCAACAAGGAGGGTGTAATTCCTGACGAGAAATACCGGCTGATTTGGGGTGGGGGATTACCATCATGGTTTGCCTTGACCGATTTTAACTACTTCAACAGCAAGGGGGCAGTATTTCCAGTAGAGACCACCTATCGTATGGTAGAGGCGATTTATCATTTTGATATCGATTTGACAAAGATTACTGACCCTCTGGAGCATCTAGCTTGGAGATGGCTGAAGTATTGGACTTATTGGTATGATAAGTCTAAGAGACGTCCCGGCTCCCATCCTGATGTCGAGCGGCTGATTCAGTATATTGAAGATTACAAGATAGACGGCATAGTAATGCATGAAGCCTTTTCCTGCCGCACCTGGCATGTAGGCTTAATCTGGCAACTAAATCTGCTGAAGAAGATATATAGAGATATCCCCTCGCTAATTCTGGAGAGTGATATTGTAGATATTAGCTCCTATAATGAAGCTGACACAAGAGCTAGGATAGACGCTTTTATTGACACTTTAGAGGCGGTTAAGAGCAGAGGGAGATGAATTCTCGGGGAGCTGCTATGATATAATTAAGGCGCTACTTTGTTGGGTAGCGCTTTAATCGCTAAGATTTTACGGTAAGGGGCAAGGGCTGCATTGAGCGAATATTTTGCCGGTATTGACATCGGTTCCACAATGACCAAGGTAGTGATTATGAACCAGGCAATGCTTGCCTCGGTCATTGGTCCTACCGGTCCAGAGCACAGGAAGTTAGCTAATCGGGTAATGGAAGAAGCCTTAGCCAGGGCAAGCCTCTCCTTTGATGACATAACTTATGTGGTGGCTACAGGCTATGGACGAATTAATGTCCCCTTTGCCGATAAGCAAATAACTGAGATATCCTGTCATGCCAGAGGAGTTGGTTACCTGCTGCCTGAGGCGAGGACAGTGATTGATATTGGTGGTCAGGACTGTAAGGGGATTAAGCTTAAGGATGGTCGGGCAGTGGACTTTGTCATGAATGATAAGTGTGCCGCTGGGACGGGCAGATTTCTGGAGGTGACGGCTGAGGGGCTTGGTGTGAAGCTGGACGATATGGGAAGGCTTTCATTAACTGCCAAAAATGTGGTGGGAATAAGCAGTACCTGTACTGTGTTTGCCGAGCGGGAGGTGGTGGCTAAACTATCGGACGGGGTGCCGTTGCCAGATATTATAGCTGGCCTGCATGAGGCGATTGCCGCCAGGATATATGGGATGGTAGGGCGCTTGAAGATAGAGAGGGAAGTAGCGCTGACCGGTGGTGGGGCTAAGAATATAGGCTTGGTCAAGGCTTTAGAAGCTAAGCTAGGTTACTCGGTGTTGGTGCCTCCTGAGCCTTTGCTTACCGGGGCTATAGGTGCTGCTCTGCTGGGTAGGGATATTGTCAAAAAGACTGCTGAAAACAAAATACCCTTGCTCAGGAGCGAACGTCGCTTGCAGGAGGCTACCCTTTTTACATAAACTCTATCGAGAGTGGGAAAGCTGTAACAATGGTTTATGTTGCTGGGATTGATATAGGTTCCGCTTTTTCTAAAGCGGTGGTAATCGCAAAAAGCGAAATTATATCATACCATATCATACCCTCGGGAGGGAATTATAAACTCACTGCTGAGGAGGTAGCAGGGGAAGCTCTGACCAAGGCAAACCTGTCTTTCGAGGATATAGATTATACTGTAGCCACCGGTTATGGCGCATCCAATGTCTCCTTTTCCAATCAGGTGGTTACCGATATATCCTGCCAGGGTAGAGGTATATTTTATCTATTCCCCTCAGCCCGAACTGTGATTGATATTGGTGGGCAATTCACCAAGGTGTTTAAGGTGGATGAAAGGGGAAGGGTTACTGCCTTTCTGCTAAGTGAGAAATGTGCTGCTGGGAGTGGACGTTTCCTACAGGTGATTGCCCGGGTGTTGCAGATTGACCTAGAAGACATCGGTGAGCTATCCCTAAAATCTCAAAGCAGGGTTGACTTTAATACCGGCTGTGCAGTATTCGCTGAATCAGAGGCAATATCCCGGATTGCTGAAGGTGCTTCCAAGGAGGATATTCTGGCTGGTCTTCATAGGACTTTAGCCGCTAAAATTCAGACAATGGTGGAGAGGCTGGGAATTGAGCCTGATTGTGCCCTGGTGGGTGGTGGTGCCAAGGATATTGGACTTGTCAAGAGTATAAGGGAAGGACTAGGTCGTAGCCTTTTGGTTCCTGAGGAGCCGCAGATTGTAGCTGCTTTGGGTGCAGCTTTGTTAGCTGAGGAAAAAGCTGCTTCAATCGAAGTTTGTCACTAATTTGAAAGGGGGCTGATATGCTGGAAACGAAGCTTATATCACAACTACAGAAGATTGCTGGTAAGGAGGCTGTTTTAACTTCTAAGGAGGACTTGACTACTTATTCCTATGATGGCACCACTACTTGGGCTCATATGCCTGATGTTGTGGTGCTGCCGACGACCACTGAGCAGGTGTCTCAGATTCTGAAGCTGGCTAATGAGAATGGGATTCCGGTTACCCCCAGGGGCGCTGGCACCAATGTAAGCGGTGGCTCAATCCCAATAAAGGGCGGGATTGTATTATGCACCGCCAAGATGAACAAAATCTTGGACATAAATAAGACTAATCTAACTGCCACCATTGAGCCAGGCGTAGTCCTTCAGGATTTCAACATGGCTTTAGCTAAACAGGGTCTGTTCTACCCTCCTGACCCGGTAAGCTTTTTTGGTTGCACGCTTGGAGGTAATGTAGCTGAGAATTCTGCTGGTCCCTATTGTGTAAAGTATGGTGTAACCAAGCACTATCTTCTCGGTTTGGAGGTGGTTTTAGCCAATGGCTATGTTATGAAGCTTGGTGGGGTGACGGTAAAGAATCGCACCGGATATGAGCTGATAATGCTGTTCACCGGCTCCGAGGGAACCCTGGGGGTAATAACCAAGATAACAGTGAAATTATTGCCAATGCCCCCAGCCAGGAAAACCATGATAGCTGTTTTTGATGATATGGAGGTAGCTGGTCAGGCGGTATCCGATATTATGGCTAGTGGAGTGGTGCCAGCAAAGATTGAGTTTGTTGATAATTTTGTTATCCGGCGGGTTGAGGAAATGACGCCTATGGGTCTGCCTGTAGAGGCAAATGCTCTGCTTATACTGGAGACCGATGGCTCGCCAGCAGCGGTGGAGGCCGATGCCCAGCAGATTGTTGACATCCTGAAAAAGAGCGGAGCTAAAGATGTTAAAGTAGCCAAGGACGCCAATGAGGCGGCAATGTATTGGAAGGCAAGGAGTGCTGGCTTCGCCGCTGTTTTTGGTGCCGCTCACACCGTTATGGCTGAGGATGTTGCCGTGCCCCGCGATAAGCTGGCCGAGTTCATACGAAGATTGGGTGAGATATCCAAGAAATCCGGTTTCTTCATACAATTCCTGGGTCATGCTGGGGATGGCAACCTTCATCCGTCTATATTTACTGACATCAGGGATAAGGAGCAGTTTGCCAGAGCTCAAGAAACGATGGCAGAAATATTTAGAGCGGCAATGGAATTAGGCGGTGTGCTTTCCGGAGAGCATGGCATTGGCTTGGAGAAGCAGCGTTTCCTAAAGGAGGCTATGGACCCGGTGGCAATTGACATAATGAAGAAGATAAAGGGAGTATTAGACCCCAACAACATCCTTAATCCGGGAAAGATTTGGGAAGAAGGGGCATGATATGGCAATAACTACCAGAGATAGGTATGAGCAGATAAAGAGGTTTGAAGGTGACCTGAGCCAGTGCATGAAGTGCGGCTTTTGCACCTTTTTTTGCCCGGTGTATCAGGAGGAATTTGTGGAATCCTCTGTTGCCAGGGGCAAGAATATGATGATACGGGAACTGCTGGCGGGCGAGCTGGATTATACTAAAGAGTATGCTGACCGACTCAATAAGTGCACTCTGTGTATGGCCTGCACCACCAATTGCCCAGCCAGGGCAAATATTCCCAATGTCATTGTTGCTGCCAGGGCAGATACGGTTGAGGCTAGGGGAATAAAGTTTCCCTATAATATTGTTTACCGGTGGGTCTTGCCACGCCGCACACTCTTTGGCAATGTAGTCCGCTTTGCCTCCTGGTTTCAGGGCATTTTCCTGCCCAAGACCGAGGGCACAATCAGGCATTTATCCATGTTCCTGTCGGCTCTGGGTAAGGGCAGACAAATACCTGAAATTGCCCCCAAGTTTCTACGGCAGGTAGTCCCGGTGGTAAATAAGCCCCCGGCTGGTGTTGAGACCAGGATGAAGGTGGGCTATTTTACCGGCTGTATGACTGACTTTGTCCTGCCAGACTTAGGTGAACATATAATTGATTTCCTAAATAGGAAAGGGGTAGAGGTGGTGGTGCCCAAGGAGCAGGGCTGCTGTGGGGCACCGGTGTTTCTGGGGGCTGGTGATTTTGACACTGGTAGGAAGATGGCTGATACCAATGTAAAAGCCTTTGAGGATGTAGATTACATAATATCGGACTGTGCTACCTGCACCTCGTCGCTCAAGGACTATGTAAAGTTTTTGGCTGATACCTCAGAGCGGAAAGAGGCTTATACTAAGTTCGGCGACAAGGTAAAGGACATTTCTGAGTTTTTGGTTGATGTATTGAAGCTACCGGCATCAGCTTATCAGCCTGCGTCCGAGGTTAAGGGTAAGAAAGTTACCTGGCACGACCCGTGTCATCTTGTCCGACATCTGGGGATAAAAGACCAGCCACGGCAGATTATAAAGTCAATACCTGGTGTAGAATATGTTGAGATGCCTAACGCCGACAGGTGCTGTGGTATGGCGGGCACGTTTAGCATTTATTACTATGACCTGTCCAAGAAGATTGCCGATAAAAAAGTGGAAGCAATTGAGTCAACCGGGGCCGATATTGTAGTTAGTAGCTGCCCGGGATGTGAAATTCAGTTGCTTGACGGTGTCATTAGGAATAAGATGCCGGTAAAGGTGATGCATATTATGGAGCTTTTGCAGTAGGGGGAGCCGGATATCATTGGCAACTGTCATTAACTAGGAGGCTAGCTTTTGGAAGCTAGCCTCTCTCTTTACAACTTTACCCCGAATTATTTAAGTGCCTCTTGGCATGCCTGATAACCGAGGTCAAAGGCTTTAAAGTTAACCGGGATTACCTTGGTTGGGAAGCGCTCCTCGATGGATTCTTTCACCGTTTCTATTTTTATCGGAAGCTGATTGGTGCCAAATAATGCCCCCAGCATCACAATATTGGTTGTCAGCAGGTTTCCTGCCTCTCTGGCGAGTTGGGAGGCGTCCAGTTTAATTATTTTGCTTGAGGCCTTACCTAGTTTTTCCAGCATTGCTTCCAGGCTAGGGTACTTACTTTGTCCTAGGGCAACGGTGAATGGAATTACTATAGCGGTGTTGAGTATGACCACGCTGGACTTGGACAGAAAGGTAATATTTTGCAGTGCTTCTGATGGTTCCAGTGCAACCATAATATCGCATCTTCCCAGGGGAGGTAGCGGTCCGTATACCTCGCTTCCCATTCTGATACTGCTGAATACCGAACCGCCTCTAACTGCCATACCCAGCACTTCAGAGCCCCTAACCCGCAGGCCATCTTTAACTGCCGCGTTCCCCAGAAGCTCCGACATTAAGATTACACCCTGTCCACCAACTCCCGAGATTAGTACATTGAATTCTTTTATCATTTTCTTTACTCCTGCACTATAGCTTTGTAGGGGCAAATTTGGGCACAAATTGCACAACCATCACACATGGAGGTATCGACCATGGTTTTGCCGTCGTCTCTCCATATTGCTGGACAGCCTAGCAGCATAATACACTTTTCACTGCCCACACCACAGCTAAGGCAGCGCTTAGCCTCAGCAGTAGCTACCTCTTGGCTGAGACCGCTTTCAACCTCGGCGAACCCCTCCAGCCGTTCAGCCACAGGCAATTTACCAGCTTTTGCCCGTGGTACTGGCTCGATACAATCCAAAGAGAGCTCCTCGTAGCTGATAGTGGGGATTTTCTCCTCGGTTATGGCAAGAGCCTCTCCCCTCAGGTATCTATCAATAGAGTTTGCTGCTTTTCTACCAGCACCAATGGCATCAGCCACTGTTGCTGGGCCAGTAACCATGTCGCCACCGGCGAAGATACCCGGTTTGCCAGTGGCGAGAGTGCTGGTATCAGCTATCAAGGTGCCCTGGGGGGAAACTTTAAGCTGGTTATCAGTAAAGGGGAGTTCCGGTGCCTGGCCAATAGCCGATATTACTGTGTCAACATCAATAGTAAACTCGGAACCCTCGATTGGGATGGGGCGCCGGCGCCCACTGGCATCTGGCTCGCCTAGCTTCATCCGAATGCATTCTATCCCGCTAACTTTACCGTTGCCTAAAACCTTGGTCGGAGCAGCCAGGTAGGTAACATTAACACCCTC
>DAOWJM010000050.1 GCA_030640325.1 Dehalococcoidia bacterium
TCCTTAATCCCGGTATAATCGCCAAGGACAATGGCGGCAACACTATCCTCTTCCAGGTTCAGGGCAATCCCCATAATCTCGGTGGGAAATTGAAGTAGCTCATTATACTTGGCTGCCGCCAGACCATGAATCCTGGCAATACCATCGCCAATCTCAATCACGGTGCCAACATCTACCATAGTTACCGGTGCACCAAACTGCTCAATCTGCTGTTTGATAACAGAAACAATGTCTTGCCCTCTCATTGTCACTTGAGCCACCTCCTTACCAGCTTCTTCATCTCACCTCCCCACTGGCCAACTCATTCCTTAACGCCATCAGTTTACTATGGGTGCTACCATCCAGCAACTTGTCACCAATCCTAGCTATAATCCCACCAATCAGGCTAGAGTCTACCTTAAGCTTGAGCACCACCTTCTTGCCGACCACAGCCCCGAGATGCTGTTCCAATCTCTGCCTATCTTCGTCATCAAGCGGAATGGCAGTAATAACCTCAGCCTGTTCTATACCACGATAGCTGTCCAATAGACGCTGATACTCACCAGCAATATCACCTGCCATGCTCAATCTGCCCCTAGTCACCAAGAAATAAACCAAATTCAAGGCTAGGGGGTTTATATCACCCAGTCGCTCAGATAGCAGCCCAGCCTTATCCTCAAAACGGACCTTAGGATTCTCCAGTAGGGCAATAAATGCGGTATCCTCACCCAGACTGGCAATCTTTCTCAGGTCAGACTGCCATCTATCTAACTCTTTTCTCTCCCGGGCAATGTTGAACACTGCCTGGGAATAGCGCCTAGCATAAATTCTTCTCGCCACGTTGTCTCCCCGAATAAGATGGCTAACCCTTCTTCAGGGTAGGAGCTTCCTCCAGCACCTTATCAATAATCTGACGGTGGGCTTTCTTATCCAAAGAGCGGTCAATCACCTTTCCCGCCGCCAGTATAGTTAGGTCGGCAAACTCCTTACGCAACTCATCAATAGCCCCATCTCGCTCTCGCTGAATCTCAGCACGTGCCCTAGCGATAAGGGTTTCGCCTTCCTGCTTGGATTGTTGCTGTGCCTCTCGTCTAACCTCTTCCCCGGTTCGCATCGCCCTGGCTATCACTTCCTCCCCTTCCTCACCGGCAGCCTCAATCCGCTTTGCTGTCTCCTCCTCAGCACGCTCCGCCTGCTGCTTGATAAACTCTGTCTGCTCCATACTCTCCTTAATCTTCCTGGAACGCTCATCAAGCATCCTCATAATAGGCCTGTAAGCCACTAGATAGAGCAGGCCGAAAAGGACAGCAACATTGATAATTTGTGCCAGCAACGTTGGCAAATTTATACCAAGATTTGCCAGACCTCCCATTTTCTCCTCCTTAGACTACGGATTCCTTCAACTGTAAGGTCGTTTTAGGCAGAAAGGATCGCCAAAAGCACCATGCCAGCGATAAATGTTGCCCCTAGAACTGCCGCTGCAATAATAATACCTATAGACAGTGGTATACCATTATCTCCCATAATAACCTCCTTATTAACCTCGCTATACAATCATAGCCAGGATGATGGCTACAATCAGTACATAAATACCGATAGCCTCAGCGAGGCCAGCCACCAGAATCATGTTAGTGAAAATGGGTCCCCTCGCCTCAGGATTACGGGCTATCCCCTGCAAGGCTGAATAGCCAATAAGCCCAAGAGCCAGGGCTGGCCCCAACATCCCCAGACCAACCGCCAATCCTATCGCCAGCATTTTCATTACTTCAGCATCCATGCTTAACCTCCTTTATAAAGTTTAGCAATATCAAGTCCCCATTCTATCAACAACAGAGAGTCCTGCTTAGTGCGCCTCTTCCTCATGAGATTGTACAGCCAGTGTAAGGAAAATAAGGGTTAAACCGCCAAAGATAATGGCCTGTATGAAGCCAATAAGCAACTCAAGCCCGTAGAATGGCAAGGCAAATATCCAGGGGATAAGGAAAGCGGCTACCAAAAGCAGAATTTCACCAGCCGTCATATTGCCGAAAAGACGGAAGGTAAGGCTGACAATGCGAATAAATTCGCTTAAACCCTCCAGAAGTCCGGTAAAAATAGTAATCGCCCCGGTGAACAATCCAGATAAACCAGCCTTAAGCCTACCCCCGAATAACTGGCGTACCCCCCTCAAGAACTCTCTGACATTAATGAACTTGCCCA
>DAOWJM010000077.1 GCA_030640325.1 Dehalococcoidia bacterium
ATTTGCAACAGATTGCCCAATCTCTGGGAGCTTCGCCAGAAGAGGCTCAGGATAAGGTGTCTAGCCTGGTCACCGAGCTGGAGAAGGAGCGGAGACAAAATCTGGCTCTGGAGAGGGAATTGGCTAAGAGAATAGCCGAGTCTTTGCTAACTCAGGCTGAGGTTATTAATGGGGTAACCGTGCTAGTAGCCAGGGTGCCATCTTTGCCAATGCAGTCCTTGCGGGATATGAGTGATTTGCTCAGGGATAGGCTGAAAAGTGCCGTGGTAGTCCTGGGCACAGTCTATGAAGATAAACCTGCTTTTATAGCCGCAGTAACCCCGGATTTAGTAGCCAGAGGCTATGATGCTAGACAAATAATGGCGAAGGTAAGTGATGTGGTTGGCGGTGGTGGAGGAGGCAAACCAGGTTTAGCCGAGGGAGGCGGTAAGTATAAAGATAAATTAAACGAAGCCCTCAAGCTGGTGAAGAGCCTAATATAATGCGTAGCCTGGGACTTGATATTGGAGATAAGAGGATTGGGGTGGCTCTCAGCGACCCTGAAGGCATATTAGCCAGCCCACTTACTATTATCAATCGCAGGGACGAGAGCCTGGATATAGAGGCTATTACCGATATTGTCAGCCAGAAGCAAGTGGAGCAAATTGTTGTCGGTTTGCCCCGTTCTATGGATGGTAGCCTGGGCAAGCAGGCAGAGAAGGTAAAAGAATTTGTCCGGAAGCTATGTAGCCATACTGAAGTTCCTGTAGAGTATCGGGACGAGCGCTTAACCACGGTATTGGCTGAACGCCTGATGCAGGCGGCTGGTACCAAGAAAACCAGGAAAAAAGTCAGGCACGATGCCATGGCAGCGGCTCTCATCCTGCAAGGTTATCTAGACGAAAAACCCAACGCTGATATAATCCTTTAATACAAATAGCCCGTATCATGGCACAATGTGGCAGATAAATGGCACCCGCCAATGATTCTGGGGGAGAAGTGGACTTTAATCTCAGTGAACAACAGAAGATGTTACAGAGGATGGCAAGGGAGTTTGCCACCAAGTCAGTCAAGCCGCTAGCGGCTGAAATTGACTCCAGCGGGCAGTTTCCCTTTGACTTAGCCATGGAAATGGCTAAAAGAGGATACCAGGGGCTGCCCTATCCTGCCCAATACGGAGGCAGTGAGGTTGGTTATACCAGTTATACTCTGGCGCTGGAGCAAATCTGCCAGGCATCAATGACCGTAGGTGCCATTATGGCAGTAAATACCGTCCCTGAGGAGGCAATATTTCGCTTTGGCAATGAGGAGCAGAAAAAGACCCTCTTGGCTCCTCTAGCTCGAGGTGAGTTGCTTGGCGGAATTGCCTTTACTGAGGCCGAGACCGGCTCAGACCCGGAAACAATCGCTACTATTGCCAGGAAAAGCGGCGATGGCTATGTAATCACTGGGCAGAAGCACTTTGTCGCTCTTGCCCCCGCAGCCGATTTAGTTCTGGTCTTCGCCAAGCGTGAAGGAAAGGGGTTAAACGCTTTTATCATTGATACCTCCTCTTCAGGGTATAATGTCCGTGAGCCTTGTGAAACCATGGGGCTAAGGGGGTTAGGCACCTCGGTGGTATATCTCGACGACCTTTATGTACCTCAACAAAACCTGCTCGGAGAAGAAGGACAGGGCTTTGAAATCCTTCTTGAAGCCATAACCCTGGGGCGGTTGGGGGTAGCTGTAGAGGCAGTAGCCGTGGCCCAGGCGGCGTTAGAAATATCTATAGATTATGCCAAGCAGAGGAAAGCCCTGGGCAAACCGATTGCCAGACTACCCACTATTCAATGGCATCTGGCTGAGATGGTGAGCAGGATAGAGGCTGGCAGGTGGCTGGTATACCGGACTGCCTTCCTCCGTGACCAGGGGTCGGATATCAAATATGAGTCTTCAGTAGCCAAGCTCTTTGCCTCTCAAATAGCGGTTGAGGTCACCCGGATGGCAATGCAGGTTCACGGCTCATATGGCACCATGAAGACTATGGAAGTAGAACGGCTTTACCGGGATGCTAAAATGACTGAGATATATGTGGGTATCTCTGAAATACAGCGGAATCTTATTGCCAACCACTTAATTTGAGGGGAGTCTTAGAGGGGCAAAGCCCCTCTAAAGAAACTCTCTTCCCCTTCCCCTTATCAAGGGGAAGGGGATAAAGGGGATAGGGTTGGTAAATAATCTTAATAGCTTCCATTTAATACAAACCTGCCCCCATAGCAAAGCCCGGGCTGGGGAACTCTTGACGCCGCACGGTGCAGTACCCACGCCGGTATTTCTACCCGTGGGTAGCCAGGGTGCAATTAAAACGCTGACCCCTGAAGAGGTTAAAGCTCTTGGGCTCGCTATGGTATTGGCTAACACCTACCATCTCTACCTCAGACCGGGCATCAGTGTAATTGAAAAGCTCGGAGGTTTACATAAGTTTATGGGCTGGGACCGGGCTATTCTCACTGACAGCGGTGGCTATCAGATATTTAGCCTGGCTCCGCTGCGCCAGGTAAGCGATGAAGGGGTTACATTCCGCTCTCATATTGATGGAAGTCAACATCATATTACCCCAGAGCTAATTATTCAGTTTCAGGAGACCCTTGGTGCTGATATTATTATGGCTCTAGATGAGTGCCCGGCATCTGATGACAGCTTGGAACAGGTAAACAGGGCAATGGAAAGAACCCATCGGTGGGCGGAGAGATGCCAGAAAGCTCAAAAACGCCGTGACCAGGCTCTATACGCTATTGTGCAGGGTGGCATCTTCCCTCAACTTCGGCGTCAATCGGTGGAATACCTTACTTCATTAGAATTTCCCGGTTATGCTATTGGCGGCTTGAGCATTGGGGAACCTAAGAAGGTAACCCTAGCCATGATTGAAGAGACGGTGGCTTTGCTACCGGAGAATAAGCCGCGATACCTTATGGGGGTTGGCTCTCCGGAGGATATTATTGAGGCTGTAGCCAGAGGGATTGACATGTTTGATAGTGCCCTGCCTACCCGTGTCGCCCGAAACGGCGCCCTGTTTACCTGGCAGGGGAGGCGCAACATTGGAAATGCTGCCTATAGCCAGATGGAACAGCCTATTGTTCCCGGCTGCGATTGCTATGCCTGTCGTAATTTCTCAGCTGCTTATCTGCACCACCTATTCGGTTGCGATGAGCTATTAGCCTATAGATTAGCTACTATTCATAACCTGAGCTTCATAACTAACTTAATGGCTAAAATAAGAGATGCCATTCAGGATGGCACCTTCCTCTCTTTCAAGGATAACTTCCTGTCAAATTACCAGCCCGCTGATGAGCAGATACGACTCAGCCAGAAGCAAAAGTGGCTGAAACGGCGCAACTTGAGCCCGTAGTTGATTAAACCCGGCTATATCTCCTCACCAACCGGGTCAACCCTCACCCCTCTGGAAATAGCCCAAGCAATTCCGGCTTCAATATCCTTCTCCGCACCCTCAAGTTCCAATTCTATCCAGCCTCTGTCCTCGGTGGCATCAGCCCGGTGGATATTGGTTGCCAGGTTGAACTGCTGACCAATTGTATAAATAATTGGCTCAGAGCTTACCTCTGGGCAATAGGTAAGCATTACATGCCGTTTTGCCATTTCTACCCCCTTTCCACCGGCATTCCTATTTTATATAGGCGCTGCCCGATGAGCCTTGCTTCATTGATAATACCCTCAATGCTCTCTCTTACAGTGGGTATTTCATGTATTAATCCTACTACCTGACCACAGGCAATGGCGGCATCATTAACATCACCGCTAATGTAGCTCCTTTTGCTTCTATCACCGCTTATCATAGGCAGGAGCTGTTCCAGTGTAGCCCCTTTCTCTTCCATCTCCAGCACTCTTTGAGCAAAATCTGTCTTCATTACCCTGGCAGCGTTTTTGATGGAGCGCTCAATCATTAAGGTATCCGTTTCTCTGGCTTGTAGTAGCCACTGTACGATTTTGGGATGCAGGGGACATTCTTTGCTGACCATAAACCGAGTGCCCATAAGCACACCCTCAGCGCCTAGGGCTAAGGCAGCAACAAAGCCCCTGGCATCGGCAATACCTCCGCCGGCGATAACCGGGATGTTCACCGCATCCACCGCCAGGGGGATAAGGACTAGAGAGGTTACATCATCCATACCTGGGTGCCCCGCCGCCTCAAAGCCAACAATCGTTACTGCATCCACGCCCAGTCGCTCCGCCGTTTTAACATTTTTTACCCTTGCCACCTTATGCATTACCTTCACCCCGGCATCCTTGAGTTGCTTGATATATGGCTTTGGGCTTCGCCCCGCGGTCTCAATTATATTTACCCCCTCTTCAATGGCAGCATCGATATACTCTTCGTAGTTTATCTGTTGCAAGGTTGGCAACAGGGTAATATTTACGGCAAAGGGTTTATCGGTCAGGCTCTTGGTCTTTTTAATCTCCTCTCGGAGTTCTCTGGCTGTGGGGAAGGTGAGCGCAGCAATAATGCCCAGGCCCCCGGCATTGGAAACCGCCGCTACCAGCTCAGCCCGCGATAGCCATAGCATTGCCCCCTGGATTATAGGATACTCTATACCGAACATTTCGGTAATCCTGGTTTTGAACACGGCTAACCCCTATTCTACATAGACATTTGACAAATCTTTACCTACAGCTGGTGTATACTTTTACCTAAAACGCACATGGCGCACAGGTCTCAACCATGAAAACTATGCTTTTAGTAGCTACACCACCCCTGCTATCAGACACTGTTACAGTAATAGTAACTTCGCCTCCCCGGAGAGGCGAAGTCCAGGTGACTACAGCGCCCTCTCCGGAGATACCACCCCCATCGGTTGACCACTCAAAGATTAGCTCATTGTCATCTGGGTCCGAAGCAATGCACTCAATTTCACAACTTTTGCCTTTCAAGATTTTATATCCCTCGGCTATTTCCTTCAGGTATCTATGTTCGGCGGTGACAATTAAGTCCTCAATAAGGGGAGGATGGTTAGGTGCTACTACATCGATGGTTAGTTGTGTTGTCGCTTCGCCATCCCTACCATCGGTTACTTTAACTGCAATGGTATAAGCACCGGCGGCATCAGGCGCCACCCAGGTAACAATAGAGCCTTCCCCAGAGATATTGCCACCCCCAGCTGACCAGGTATAGCTTAGCTCATCCTCATCTGGGTCTGAAGCAATACATTCAATTTGGCAGCTACCTGCTGGGGCAATCTGCTCTTCATTGGCGGTAAGGCTGGAGATGACTGGTGGTTGATTGGCTGGCACACAGCTGCCAATAAGAAGGGCGGCAACAACCAAGATGATTAAACCGGCTAGCCACTTTGGCTGGCTGAAAATCGGTTTTATCATTTATTCTCTCCCTTTTTACTTTTAGTAAACCACGATTGAAAACTTAAAAGGCCGCCTGGGTGAAACAGTAGTATGATTAAGGCTAAGCAAAGAAGCACAATATCCAGGCACAGGGCTTGCAATGGGGAAATGGCGCCGAAAAGCTCCTCCCATATCCCAAAGCATTGGCCACAGTGGGGAAATTGCTCCATACCCTGGCTTAATGCCCAAGCATTGTTAACCATAAATCCAGCAATGAGCGGAAGGCTCAAAGCAGCTGCAATTCTGGGGAACACTCCCAGGAGCAAAAGCGCTCCCAAGATTACCTCCGCCCAGGGAAGGCAATAGCCAATAAGATAGGCTACGGTGGGTGTCCAGAAAGAGTTAAGGAGAGCATCAAGAAATTCAGTCTGCCCTGGCAGCTTACCAGAGCCAGCTACCAATAGCACCAGCCCCAGAAATACACATGGGACTAAGGTTATCAACACCCTTTGCCATCTACTTTTTATCTGTTGTTCTATAACGCCCATTGAGCTATCATCTGCGTATTAGGCAGGAGTTCGACAGATTTTCACCTCACCCCACAGCCCCATTTTATCACCATGAATGATTATCACTCCCTTCAGCCCATCAATACCCTGGGCGAATTCAATTCCGCTGGGGATATCGCTGGGCTGGGTAATCAGGTTACCGATGGCAGTGGCGGCAGCATCTGCCAGAGCGGCTGATTTGGAAAGCACTATCACCGCATCGGCTTTCCCACGACTCAGAGAATGCCCCACTGTCCCCGAAGAGGTACAGATGCCCATCGGCGTATCCTGCCCGTTGATTTCCAGACCAATCTTGCCAGTTAAGGGCGATTTTCCAGCATAAATCCCTATCAGCCTTTCCCCAAAGCTCTTCAGATAGATATCACCCCCATTTTCTACAATAATCTCTGGGGAGGAGGCAAGAAGCTGGCTGCCAACAAACTCAGCTATAGCCCCTGCCACTGAAGCCATAGGACCAATTCCCACCTTCCTTGCTGATTCTGCCATCTCGGTTACAATGTGCGGGGCATCATCTCCGATGGCGACCGGTTCCAGGGAGGTGAGAAATGATGGATGTCGCTCGATATACCCTTCCAACATGTCACGGTACTTCAATACCAGCTTAAGGGCTTTCCGCTTCAGGTTGGTTGAGGCACGGATATATAAATCTGTCTCCTTTACCACTACATTGAAAGAGACTAGGTCTTTATCTTTAACCCAGTGGCGATAGGTTCTCGGCTGATACATGGACTAGAAATGTACCTCCATAGCTCGCGGGGGGCAAGCCTTTATACATAGTCCGCAAGCTAGGCATTTTTCATCATGAAAGTCGACCCGCCTGGTTACGGGGTCAAGCTCAAAGGCATTGGAGGGACAAATAGTGATACAGGCACCGCAATGGGTGCACCTCTCCTCATTGCGGATAACATCTTGGCTAAGCGATTGTATTCTCACCCCGGTTTCAGTCAGATACCTGATACCCTTATCATATTCTTCCTGTTCCCCGCTCAATTCTAATACCAGTAGCCCTTCCTCCTCAAGGCTAATTGAAGCCTTTAGAATATTAAATTCAAGGTCGTAGTCCTTAGCTAGTCGGCATACTATAGGACGCTCTACCACCCGCTTGGGAAAATGTAGGACTATCCTCTTGGAAACAGCCATTTTTGTCTCCTTTCCCAGAATATGGTGTTTGCTATTCTAGGGGGCGTTCTTTGAGTGGCTTAAAGGTTATACCTGATTCTACACCAGGCAGGGGCGCCACTGGTTCAGTTAGCAGGAACTTCCCGCTCACTATCCACTCCTTCAGAAGGGTGGCAATCTCTACCGCCCTTAGGTAGCTGGACAGGGAAGCAGTAGGCACTTCTTTACCTTGGAGTTTTATCTTCCCCCTTTTCAATTGAGCATAACTGACTTCGCCCAAGATATCCGGTTTCAGATTTGGATAGGCATCAGAATAATCAACAATGGCGGAAAAAATCTCGGCATCAGTTACTGTAGTGTAGCGTAGGATTTCTTCAGAGAGTATAGGGATGGGTACGCCAATTCCTACCGTTACGGTGCAGCCATAGCCTAGCATACTGGTTCCCACCAGCCATTTGGGGTGCATTTGCTTTAAATCGCCAATAACACAAAGTGCTCCCGCTCCTCTCTTTGGGACTCCCTTTTCTGTGCGAGGCACGTTTGGATTGTGCTGAGTGCCATGCCAGGCGACAAAGCCTATTCCACCCCCCAGGAATATCTTGGTGCCTATGCCAATGGTCTGGTAATACGGGTCATTAAGCAAAGGGGAGAGCTGCCCAGCACTACAATAGTTGATATTGCCTAGGTTTGCCCTTAACACGCCCATATAGGTATAAATTGTCTTATCTGAGGTATTTGCCGCCACATTATAATTCTGGTAAGCATTTCTGATATTAAATAGCACTGCCTCATTGAGGTCTTTTATATTAATCCAGGTCTCAAGCCTTTTCCTTGGGTAGCAATCTGTGCCATAGCCAGTTGCCACCAGTCTGACATCCTTGCCAGCGACAAGTTCCTCAATTACATGCCCACCCCCATAATTGAATTCGCCAGGATAGACTTTGTTTCTGGGGTCATCATCGGGGAGGGCATTGGCACCGATAAGTATATCTGCCGCCGCCAACCCGGCATAAGCAAGGACATCGTTAAGGTAGGCTCTGCCACCACCAAGCTTGATTCTTGGCTTGGAGTGTCCGATATTAAGGTAGGCACCAGAGGAGCACATAGGACCGAAGGTGCCGGTGGTAACTACATCCACTTCTTGGGCTGCCTTCTCGATGCCCTTCTGTTTGACAATATCTATTATCTCCTCAGCAGTAACTACTACCGCTTTGCCCTGCTCTATCCTCTCGTTTATCTCTGCAATTGTTTTTGCCATATCTTCAACCTCAGGCAAATTAGCCTAACTTTTCCTCAACGCCCTCTGCTATAAGTTGGCTATAATATTTCCTCGCCTCTTCGGCATTGGGCGCTATACCTTTAAAATCAAAGTTATCCTCAGCAATCCTGTCCCAGAGCTGCTCTTCAATTTCGCTCTCAGCCACCGTCCTTATCTTGGTAACCTCCCATTCTTTCAGGTCAAGAATTTTTGCCACTTCCCTATCTGAGAGGCCCATACAGAGCTTTCGTTCCCACTCAGATTCATACGAACTTTTCATTACTTGAATGTTCAGACTTAGCATGATAATTTTATCCCTATATTTGTTATACTTCTCCTCGCTGACTAATATTGGTGTTACCGGCATCCAATTCCTATCGAAATGTCCTTTATCTTTTCTCTCACTTTTCATCTTTTAGTTCCCTTTTGAACTATGGGGCATGACCTAAGACATTCCCAGCAATTTCCGTAGTAGCGCTGTATTCCGTAGGCAAGCATGAGCTGGGCATTGGCGAACTCTTCACCATATAATATCTGTTTCATCTCAGCATCCCTGCCCTCTAGTGCCTTTTTAATTGCTCTTCTGATGAAGATACCATGTGCTCTGTCCCTCATGCTGATAGAAAAACACTTATAGCGGTCATATCTTGCTTCTTTTATCTCTCCATTTCCTATCTCTCCCGAGATACAACCAAAGGGGCATGCTTTCATACACGGAGTTTTGCCTTCTTTTTCATACATCTTAATGCAAGATTCGTCTGGACATACCTTTTCCTTGAGAGGTCCGTCAGGTCCTAAATCCAAGTTAGTGATGACAGAACTGAAGTCCATAAAGCCATATTTCGGATTCAGGATTACGCTGCCCATCATCGACCTTTTGCCCAACCCTGCCATTTCTGCATGGAGCTTCAGGCTCTGCCAGGGAACAGCTCCCCCGTAAGGACCTCCCATAGATGGGTAGACAATGGAATAAACTGCCTCTGCATTGAATTTATCTTCTATGAAATAGCTTAGACCGACAGCCCTAGCTGTAATTGCATCACCGGCAGGACCTGCTTCAGGGAGATATTTTGGTGGAGTCTTCCAAGAACCTCTTGTCGGTTGTGTCCCTCCCAAAACTATAACGCTCTTAGCTCCAGGTAGAATATCATCTGGACGGTATCCTTCTGGGGCATACTTGTTTATCTCCTTGACCGAGGCTATGCCAGCAACGAGAACCCCGACACGGGTTAAAGCATAGCTCTTTATCTCATCTTCAATCTGAGACATAGTTCTCGTCCTCTCACTTCGGTGGAGCATCTTATAATAATGATTAAACCATAGGCTTGTCAATTTACATATCTGGCTTAGGTTGAAGCGCACCCCTTTATAAGCTATAATCAGCTATAACCTGTATTAGGAGACGATTTTGCTCAAAAGTCATAGCTGTGGTGAGCTGAGCAAAAAGGATGTTGGTGCCAAGGTAACCCTGGCTGGCTGGGTAGACCGCCGCCGAGACCACGGGAGACTGATATTCATTGACCTGCGAGATAGAGATGGCGTAGTTCAGGTGGTGTTCAATCCAGAAACATCAGCCTCTTGCCATAAAGTAGCCAGTGAGATGCGCAGTGAGTATGTGATTAGGGTCAGTGGTGAGGTTGCCCTTCGCCCCCCGGGAACCGAGAACCCCAAATTGCCCACCGGTGATATTGAGGTCATCGCCCGTAATACCGATATACTTAATCCATCAAAGACTCCTCCTTTTTATATAAATGAAGAGGTTGAGGTGGAAGAAAACCTCCGGCTCAAGTATCGCTACCTCGACCTGCGCCGGCCTCGGATGAAGAAGAATCTGCTTCTTCGCCACCGAGTGGTGAAGTTTATTCGCGATTTTCTGGATGCTAAGGGGTTTATCGAGGTGGAGACACCAATCCTGATTAAGAGCACCCCTGAGGGGGCTCGTGATTACCTGGTGCCCAGTCGAATTCATCCGGGAAAGTTCTACGCCCTTCCCCAGTCGCCTCAGCAACTCAAACAGCTACTGATGGTAGCTGGTGTGGAGAAGTATTTTCAGATAGCCAGATGCTTTCGCGATGAGGATACACGGGCTGACCGCCAGCCTGAGTTCACCCAGCTTGATTTGGAGATGAGCTTTGTGGAGGAGGAGGATATCTTCAGCCTGATGGAGGAATTGTTCACCTCTATGGTGGAGACCATTAAACCCGAAATGCAGGTGCTCAAGCCCTTCCCCCGCCTTACCTACGCTGAGGCAATGGAGCGTTACGGCACGGATAAGCCTGACTTGAGATTCGGTCTGGAGCTAAGAGATTTGACAGACATTGCTGCTCAATCTGACTTCTCTATCTTTCGTTCTGCTATCGCCGAGGGTGGTAAGGTGAAGGGCATATGCGCCCCTGGCTGTGGCGATTATACGCGCAGTCAGCTTGATGAACTAAATAAGCTGGTGCAGAGCCTTGGGGCTGGAGGCTTGGTAACTATGTCACTGGGCACCGCTGGCGGTAGTCTGAACGATTTAACCATTGAAATGGTAAAGTCTGTCGCCGCTAGATTTCTAACCCTGGACCAGATTAAAAAGATGGCGCACCGTTTGGGAGCAGATAGGGGAGACCTTCTGCTTATCGTTGCCGGCAAACCCAAGCTGGTTGATATGACACTGAGCGAACTGCGACAGGAGATGGGACATCGGCTCAAGCTTGCCGACCCCAATCTGCTTGCCTTTGCTTTCATTGTGGCTTTCCCGTTGCTGGATAGGAATGAAGAGACAGGGCTATGGGAGCCAATGCATCATCCATTTACTGCACCTAAGGATGAGGATGTGTCTCTACTGGACAGCGCTCCGGAAAAAGTGCGGGCTAAGCATTATGACCTGGTATGCAATGGGTGTGAAATTGCTGGCGGTAGCCTTAGGATTTACACCAGCGAGCTTCAGAGGAAGGTATTTAGGCTGCTGGGCTATAGTGATAAGGAGGTTGAGGAACGCTTTGGGCATTTGCTCGAGGCTTTTGACTATGGTGCTCCTCCTCATGGTGGTATAGCCCCCGGCATTGACCGCATTGTGATGCTGCTGGCGGGGGAAGAAACCATCAGGGAGGTTATCGCCTTCCCTAAGAACCAGAGCGCTGCTGATTTAACCTTCGATGCTCCTTCGCC
>DAOWJM010000035.1 GCA_030640325.1 Dehalococcoidia bacterium
CTCCTCTGCACCCTTTTCTTCAGTTACATCCCTGGCGACATGTTGGAAGCCTCTTACCTCCCCGTCGATGATGACCGGACTGGTAGCCATCTTCATTATCCTTACCACCCCATCCTTCCTGAGCAATCGCTGCTCATAGGGCTGTTCAATAGCCTCTCCACCAAGCAGCCTGTGCCTAACTTCCCTAGCCACATCTAAAAATTCCTCGGTGAGGAATTGCTTAATGTTCATGCCAGCCCATTCCTTAAGGCTATATCCGGTAAGCTTTTCAAACGCTCTATTTCCATCCAAAATATTACCCTCTATATCATGAACCCACATGGCATCATTGGCATTCTCAAACAGGTATTGATAGTTTTGCTCAGACAGTTCAAACTTTGTTTCCATTATTCACTCTCTATCCCAGAAGGCACATCATCAAGGGTGATATAGCCCTCTTTTAACCCTTTGACTATAGCCTCAGTGCGGGAGCCAACCCCCATTTTGTTAAAGGTATTGGTGAAGTGGGCTTTCACTGTGCGCACGGTAAGAAAAAGCTGTTTGGCAATATCCTTGTTACTCATTCCTCTAGCTGCCAACCTCAAAACCTCAATCTCCCGGGGGCTGAGCAAACCTCTTGCTCCAGCCTCAACACTTCCCTTGGCTGGGCCTATGGCACGCTCCAGAAGCTTGCGAGTTATTACCGGGTCAAGTACCGAATCACCAGAACGCACAGCGCGGATAGCTCCTATAATGTCATGGCCACGTGCGCTTTTCAGTAGATAGCCGCAGGCTCCAGCCTCTAGAAGTCCGATAATGTAGCGGATGTCACTGTAGGCAGTTAGCACCAGTATAGCGGTAGCTGGGCTTGCCTGTTTTATCAACTTGGTAGCCTCAACTCCGCCAAGCTTGGGCATAACGATATCCATTAATACCACGTCTGGCTTTAGCTTAATGCCCAGCCTGACCGCTTCGTCACCATCGCTAGCCTCACCAACTACCTCTAAATCCCTCTCCCGCTCTAGTAGATTGCGCATCCCTTCCCTGAGCACAGCATGGTCATCAGCAATTAGAATCCTAGTCTTTGGCACAATACACCCTCTTTCTTGCTGAACAAAACAGCTACCAAGCTAATTTTAAGGTATTTGGGTGAGAATCTCAAGGAGTTGGACTTATGTTCCTTTATGGCAGCCTAAAGATCTAAAACTTTTGGGCATATCTTAATATACACCTTAGGCACACGGAAATAGGGTAAGCGGTCGATGTAGTATCGCCTGCCAAGCGTTATGCTGTAAGTGGAGATATGAAAAGGGGGTGAAAGGATGGAAAAGCAGACAATGGCAGAGGAAGGAAAGGTGAAAGGAGGTGAAAGGATGAAACCGGTACTCATTGTAGATGATGAAGCGATTATGAGGGAATCTCTCCGAGACTGGCTAACCGATAGTGGTTACCAGGTAGAGACTGCTGAGGAGGGAGAGGAGGCGCTAAAAACTATTGCCGAGCACGACTTTGGTATTGTCATCCTTGACCTGAGATTGCCAGGAAAGGACGGGATTGAGGTATTAAGAAAGGCCAAGGAGAAAAGGCCTCAGCTTAAGGCAGTCATTATCACTGCTTATCCTTCAGTACAGACAGCAGTAGAGGCTGCAAAGGAGGGGGCTATCGATTACTTGCCTAAACCTTTCGCCCTTAATGATCTGGAGAAATTAATCCGGGAGACTCTGGGGCCGGTTCAGATGGAGATAAGGCCTACGACCGGCAAGGAAAAACCGAAAGGGAGAGAGGCTATCCTGGCGGTTCTGGCTAGAGCTGCTGATGACAGCAAGTTTTTGGCTCGGCTTGCCGATAATCCCACCGAGGCACTCAGTGAGTACTATACACTAACCCCGGAGGAGATGGCAGCGCTGGCTAGTGGAGACATAAAGAAAATAGAAAGTTGGCTGGGCAAGCTAGACCAGCGACATGCAACCTGGCTGTGGTGTCGCTTAAGCCAGGAGAAGTGGTGAGCGTAGCTGCTGCTATGGAGTAGAAAAATGGCTAACAACAGGAAAAAATCGGCTAGACCAACAACCTCTACGCTGAATAGCAGGCGACGTAATATCGGACTTGATTTATCAGAGATGTTAAGGGTTCGCCAGGAAGCAGTTGAAACGGCAGTTCAGCTGGAGGCTGCGATTGATAGGGTAGGTAAAGCAGCCACTACCGAGGCTTATTCACCTCTTGAGGTAGCCCATAAGGCAGAAGCGGTGGGGGTAGCCAAGGGGACAGGCGATACCTGGAGCACGGTACTTTTGGGCATTCTGGCTGGTGTTTTCATCGGTCTGGGGGCAATGTTTTGTACCTTAGTCACCACCGATGCGGGCTTGGGCTTTGGGCTCACTAAGCTGTTAGGAGGATTAGCCTTCTGCCTAGGACTAATTCTGGTGGTGGTGGCTGGGGCTGAGCTTTTTACCGGTAATTGTCTGATTGTGATGAGCTGGATGAGCGGACGTACCAGCCTTGCCCAGCTACTTCGAAATTGGGGATTGGTCTACTTTGCCAATTTTCTGGGGGGCTTAAGCCTGGCGGGATTGATGTTCTACACCTACCAGTGGGCGTTTAATGGTTATGGAGTAGGAGCCAATGCCCTGCTCATCGCCAATGCCAAGGTAAACCTTAGCTTCGGTTCAGCTTTAGCACGAGGTATCCTGTGTAATGCCCTAGTTTGCCTGGCTATCTGGCTATGCTTCAGCGCCCGCACTATTACCGGCAAAATACTTTCTATCCTGTTCCCTATCACCGCCTTTGTTGCCGCTGGCTTTGAGCACAGTATTGCCAATATGTACTTTATACCTATGGGGATATTGCTAGCCGGTCAGCCTGCTGTCCTTGGTGCAGCCGGAGTAACGGCTGACGGTATGGCTAATCTCACTTGGGCTGGGTTCGTTGGTAACCTGGTTCCAGTGACCATTGGCAATATTATCGGCGGTAGCATCCTGGTAGGTGCTATCTACTGGCTGGCTTACTTACGCCGCGAACGAGCCACTGAACTAGTTGCCGCCAGACCATGGATGAGAGTAGTTATCCCCAACCTTGTCCGCACCAGGCCGGTAGCCTCAGTTCCTGGTCAGCTAGCAGAACCAATTCGCACTCAGATAACAGAGCTGATTTGCGCCAAACTGGAAGAACCTGCCGCCCTCGACACTGGGGGCAAAGCCCTATTAGCCGTGCTGGGTAAAGCCAGGGACGATAGCAGTTTCTTGGCTAGACTAGCTGAAAACCCTGCCCAGGCGCTTGAAGGCTACGACATGACTTCTGAGGAAAAAGCAGCCCTGGCAAGCGGGGACATTAAATGGATTGAATCTAAGCTTGGCATCTTAGATGAACCACTGCGAACCTGGCTTAATGGCAGGTTAGCTCAGGAAAAGTGGTGAGCGGTTAGTTAATAATTTGCTTCTGTTGTTGACTGGGTGAATCTCGTTGCGCCTCTAGCCGACTGGAAAATATACCATGAACAATGTACAATAGATTCTTGTGCAGTAAGACACGATGCACAGAAAATTTTGGAGGGCGACAAATGGACAAGCTAGAGGTACTGAAAAGGTCTGATGTATTCCATTACCTAGACGATGATGACCTTAAGGAAGTGGAAAAGATGTGCACCCCTGAAGTATTTGAGGCAGGGACAATCATAGCCAAGCAGGACAGAGAGTCAGATAAGCTATATGTAATTGAAGAGGGGCTGGTGTCCGTTATCCTTGAGCTAGGGCCAACAGATAAACGACAAATCCAAACTGCTTCCAATTTTGAATGTATTGGCTGGACAGCTTCAATACCGCCATTCCGTTGCGTTTGTACAGCTAAAGCCCTGGAGAGGACAAAGGGACTTGCTTTCAACGGAAAGGAGTTGCGCAATTTAGTTTATACCAATCCCAAGTTGTGCGCTGGAATTGCCGGTGGTGTAGCCTATGTGATTTCACAAAGGCTGCGGGCTGCATTCACCCAATTGATGGGTGTTACCTACCAGGATTAACTTGAAGAATAATATACCGTCAGCCTCTGAGACAATCCAACCTTAGCCATTGAATTGATTGTGTCAGGTTTTATGAGCAACGTAGGAAAGGATTTAGAGCTAGAAGGAGAGCTATTTATGGGAGAAGCGAAAACAATTACCTCTATGATGGAGGAAAAGAGGGTATTCAACCCCCCAGAACAAATCAGGCAAAATGCGTATATAAAGAGCCTGGACGAATATAAGAGAATTTATCAAAGGTCTATTGACGACCCGGAGGGTTTTTGGGGGGAGATGGCAGAGCAACTTGATTGGTATAAAAAGTGGGATAAGGTGCTGGTCGAAGATTTCAAGGAAGCCAAGCATAAATGGTTTGTCGGTGGTAAGCTCAATGTCTGCTATAACTGCCTGGACAGGCACCTTAAAACCTGGAGGAAAAATAAAGCAGCCCTAATCTGGGAGGGAGACACTGGTGATAGTAAGACCCTAACCTATCAGCAACTGCATCATGAGGTGTGCAAGTTTGCCAATGTACTAAAGAAGCACGGTATTAAGAAAGGCGACCGGGTATCTATCTATCTACCCATGATTCTCGAGCTGCCGATTGCTATGCTAGCCTGCGCCCGAATTGGGGCTATTCACAGTGTTGTTTTCGGCGGTTTTAGTGCTGAGGCACTGAGGGATAGAGTGCTGGACTGTGGGACTAAAATCCTTATCTGTGCCGATGGCTACTACCGTGGTGGTAGGATTATCAGGAGCAAGGATAATGCTGATATCGCCGCTGAGGCATGTCCTGAGGTAAAGGGCATGATTGTGGTTAGGAGAGCCGATATCGGAGTAAATATGCAGTCCGGTCGTGACTATTGGTGGCATGAAGAAATGGCTGCTGAAGATATCAAGCCATTTTGTGAGCCTGAGGTGATGGATGCTGATGACCCCCTCTATATCCTCTATACCAGCGGTAGCACAGGAAAACCTAAGGGGGTTCTTCACACCCAGGCTGGTTATCTCCTATTTTGCTACCAGAACCTTAAGTGGATATTTGATGTCAAGGAAGAGGATACCTTCTGGTGCACGGCAGATATCGGTTGGGTAACCGGTCATAGTTTTATCGTCTATGGACCATTAGCTTTTGGCGCCACCAGTCTGGTATTTGAAGGGGTCCCAACCTACCCTCACCCCGATAGATTCTGGGATATTGTGGAAAAGTATCAGGTTAATATTTTCTATACTGCCCCTACTGCCCTTCGGGCGATAATGAGAGAGGGAGATGAGTGGCCCGATAAGCATGACTTAAACTCCTTGCGCATCCTGGGCTCAGTTGGTGAACCGATTAACCCTGAGGCTTGGATGTGGTATTACAATGTAATTGGTAAGGGTAAGTGCCCAATCGTAGATACCTGGTGGCAGACGGAGACTGGTGGTATATTGATTACCCCTCTGCCAGGGGCTATCCCCACTAAACCGGGCTCAGCTACATTGCCATTCCCTGGGGTTGAGCCAGCGGTGCTCAGGCAGGATGGCTCTGTTGCTGATGTCAACGAGGGTGGTTACCTGGTGATTAAGAAGCCTTGGCCCGGTTTGATGCGGCGGGTCTACGGTGAGCCAAAGAGGTTTAAGGAGACCTATTTTGTTCAGTTCCCCGGTATGTATACTACTGGAGATGGAGCTAGGATAGATGATGATGGTTACTACTGGCTGATGGGAAGAATAGACGATGTTATTAATGTCTCCGGTCACCGCATAGGCACCGCTGAGGTTGAAAGTGCTCTGGTATCCCATGAATCGGTGGCTGAGGCTGCGGTTGTTGGCATGCCCCATGAGATTAAGGGACAGGGCATATATGCCTTTGTTACTCTAAAAGCCGATGTGGAGAAGTCTGATGCCCTCAAGAAGGAGCTGGTGGCTCACGTTCGTAAAGAGATTGGGCCGATAGCTACACCAGATAAGCTCCAATTTGCTGATGGTCTGCCCAAGACCAGAAGCGGCAAGATTATGCGCAGGATACTGACCAAGATTGCTGCTGGCGATGTTCAGAATTTGGGCGATACCAGCACCCTGGCTGACCCTTCAGTGATTGAAATCCTGGTCGAGGGAAAGCAGTAAAGGTGATAGTAGCTGCCACCTTAACCTGCACTAAAAAATGTTACCCTCTCAACTCACAGGATGGGTAAGTATCTCTTAAGTTCGTATTCAGTCACCTGAGTTCGGTACTGGTCCCACTCAATCTTCTTATTCTTGATGAAGGCGTGGAAAACATGGTCGCCAAGGGCTTTTCGCACCACCTCACTCCTTTCCGTGAGCTGGATAGCCTCCCAAAGGCTGGCAGGCAAAGCCCCTATCCCCCTTTTCGCCCTATCTTCCTCGCTCATCTCATACACATTTTCTTCCACAGGGTCTGGATCCTGGTATTCTTTCTCAATCCCTTCCAGCCCGGCAGCTAGCATCACGCTGAAGGCAAGGTAAGGGTTGCAGGCAGGGTCGGGGGACCTGAGCTCTATCCTGGTGGCATTTTCCTCGCCTGGCTTATACTCCGGAACTCGAATCAGGTCAGCACGATTTCTCCGCGCCCAGGAAAGGTAGACCGGCGCCTCGTAGCCAGAAACCAGCCGCTTGTAGGAATTGACCCACTGATTGGTAATGGCAGTGATTTCCGGAGCATGCTTCAGCAGCCCGGCTATATAGCACTTGGCTATCTCAGAAAGGTGATACTTATTATCCCTGTCAAAGAAGGCGTTCCGGTCACCCTTGAACAGGGACTGGTGGACATGCATGCCGCTGCCATTGATGCCAAAAATCGGCTTGGGCATGAAGGTGGCATAAACCCCATGCTTTAGGGCTATTTGCTTGGCTACCAGTCGGTAGGTCATCACGTTGTCAGCCATGGTCAGGGCATCCGTGTACCTCATATCTATCTCATGCTGGCTGGTAGCTGCCTCATGATGGGAATACTCAACGCCAATGCCCATCTCCTCCAGAGTAAGCACCGTTTCTCTCCTCAGGTCGGTGGCTGCATCCAAGGGAGTCATATCGAAGTAACCCCCTTCGTCTAAAGTCTGGGTCCCTTTTGAATCCTGAAAGTAGAAATATTCCAGCTCAGGTCCCACATAGAAGGTGTAGCCCATGTCTGCTGCCCGTTTCAGGTTTCTCTTCAAGACATACCTGGGGTCACCTTCAAAAGGCTCACCTCCAGGCCTTAGGATGTCGCAGAACATTCGGGCTACAGCATGCTCAGTGGGTCTCCAGGGGAGCAACTGGAAGGTATCGGGGTCGGGCAGAGCCACCATATCGCTCTCATCGATGCGGGCAAAGCCCTCAATTGAGGAGCCATCAAATCCCATCCCATCCTCCAGAGCTCTTTCTAGTTCCTCCATAGTGATGGCAAAGCTCTTGAGGAAACCCAGGATGTCGGTAAACCACAGGGTGATAAATTTTACCCCATGCTCCTTGACCATCTCGAGGACATATTCTTTGCCTTCTTCTCTGCTTCTGTTTACCAATTTTTTTACCTCCCCTTTAAGTAACGTTTGCCGTTTTGACTACATCCTCATCCTATAGCACCAATTATAATAGAAGTCGGCAGAAAAACAAAGGCGCCGGTGCGGAAGAATTCCGTAGTTGTTGCCAGACAGCCTCCTGGTTAATAGCTTACTATATCCGAATTCCATTTGCACTATCCTGAAATCCACCAATCGGGATACTGAACCGGGGTTGACAAAACGATTTGACCGGTGTAGCATAGGTAAACAGTTGCCTATTGCCTAGAAAGGAGAGCATCATGGTCGGCTTTGAAACGCAGGGGGTTGAGAGAAAAGTGCTCTCTATCCTGAGGATTTTGAGTGACTCCCAGGAACCACTCGGAGCTAGGGTTATTGCCCGCCGCTTGAAAGACCACGGAGTTGAGCTGGGCGAACGGGCAGTGCGCTACCACCTGAAGCTGATGGATGAGCGGGGGCTAACCCGCACTGCTGGCAGGGATGGCAGACTAATCACCGAGTCAGGGATTGACGAGCTAGGGAGCGCCCTAGTCAGAGATAAGGTCGGCTTCGCTATCTCACGGATTGAGCTACTTGCCTTCCGCACCAGTTTCAATGAGGAGAAACGCACCGGTTCAATTCCAGTAAATATCTCCTTTTTCCCCAGAGAGAAGTTTGCCCAAGCACTCCAAGCCATGAAGCCAGCTTTCGCACAAGGGCTTTGTGTCAGTGACCTAGTGGCGGTAGCCCAAGGGGATGAGCGTTTAGGGGAGGTAACCGTTCCTGCCGGAAAGATAGGATTGGCGACCGTCTGTAGCATTGTAGTAAATGGCAGCCTACTCAAGGCTGGGGTTCCGATAGACTCCAGATTCGGCGGCATCCTCCAGGTTAAAAATCACCATCCGCTTCGCTTTGTAGAGCTGATTCATTATGCCGGCTCCTCGCTAGACCCTTCAGAGGTATTCATCAGAGCCAGAATGACCTCG
The DNA here is from genome assembly GCA_030640325.1 of Dehalococcoidia bacterium. Lineage (GTDB taxonomy): Bacteria > Chloroflexota > Dehalococcoidia > Dehalococcoidales > BS750m-G39 > DAOWJM01. The sequence goes on from DAOWJM010000035.1 coordinate 8,433, forward strand.
GTCAGTGAGGTGATATCCAGCGGCAACGGGAAAATACTGGCTAACTTCCGTGAGATACCTGCCCTCTGCCGCCCGATAGCGGAGGAGGTGGTAGCCAGACTGGCGGAAGCGGGCTTGGGAGGACTGCTCTTGATGGGTAACACCAGCGAACCAGTGTGCGAAATCCCGGTAGAACTTAATAGAATTGGGGTCATTCTCCTCGGGGGCTTGAATCCCGTAGCTGCCGCTGAGGAAGCTGGCATAGAAGCTGAGAATTACGCCATGAGCACC
>DAOWJM010000068.1 GCA_030640325.1 Dehalococcoidia bacterium
AACCAAATGATGCCCTACTTTCATTCTGAGCTGTACAAAAGGTTGGATGTTGATATTGTTGACAATGTCATACTGGAGAAGCTAGCGGGACTGAGCAGTGGCAGTGAGGAGTCAACCCTCAGTTATAGCTATGACGGAGAGGATGCGGTGAACAGGGTATTAGAGCAGGAATACCAGCTAGCCTTTCTTTTAAGCCCGGTTAACGTAGAAGTGGTCAAAGCCATTGCCGATGCTGGTGACAAGATGTCGAGGAAGGCAACCTACTTTTACCCCAAGGTACCGGCGGGATTAGTCTTCCATCGGCTGGTGTAGGTGCCTCTAATCTTCCTCTTAGGTTTCAGCAGAGGCAGGTGGAGCATTAACAGCGTATCTGGCTGGCTTTCCCTTAAATACATCAATAACCTGCTTGGCTACATCCTTAGCTGCCACAGCTTGAGCCTCAGTGGTGGAGGCGCCCAGATGGGGGGTAACAATGATGTTATCTTCTTCAAATAATATACTTTTTGTAGCTGGCTCGGTGGAAAAGACATCAATAGCAGCACCAGCCACTCTTTTCTCCCTCACCGCCTTAGCCAATGCTTCTTCATCAATTAGCCCACCCCGGGCACAATTAATGATACGAACTGTTGGCTTGACTAAAGCTAGCTCTTTAGCTCCGATTAATCCCTTTGTTGACGGGGTTAGTGCGGAGTGAATGGTAATAAAGTCCGATTCCTTAAGCAATCTCTCCAGGGAAACAAGCTCCACCTGCAGGTTACGGGCATAGTCAGCAGTAATATAAGGGTCATGAGCGATAACCTTCATTTCCAGACCCTGGGCACGTTTGGCTACCGCTGAACCTACCCTGCCCAAGCCAATGATGCCTAGAGTTTTACCTCTTACCTCAATCCCCATAAAATCGGCTCGCCGCCATACTCCAGATTTGAGCACAGCGTTAGCTTGAGGGATATGACGTGCCAAGGCAAACATGAGGGCAATGGCGTGCTCAGCAGCTGAGATAGTGTTGGCATTGGGGGCATTAACTACCAAAATGCCTCGCCGGGTTGCCTCTTCTACATCAATATTGTCCACACCGACGCCAGCCCGGGCAATGACCCGTAGCTTCTTCCCGGCTTCAATAACCTCGGCTGAGACCTTGGTCTGGCTGCGTACCACCAAAGCTTCATAGTCGCCGATGGTGGATATTATCTCCTCTGGCTTAAGTCCTGTCTTAATATCCACCTCGGCATAGCTACGCAGAATATCTATGCCCTCCTCAGAAATGGGGTCAGCAATTAAGACCCTCATTTTACTTTCTCTCCTAGCTAGCCCTAAATCCAGCCTGTGGTAATACTACCTTTAGGGCTGATATTGCTATCTCAATATCGTCTTCAGTTACCCAGCCCAGGTGACCGATGCGAAAGATTTTGCCGGCTAAGGTTTGTTGTCCACCAGCAAGCACAACTTGGTGCTCCTCTCTCAGAATCTTGAGCATCTTGGCGGTATCAAGCCCGTCCGGAGACCTCACTGAGGTAACCGTATTGGAGGCATGGCTTTCCTTGGCGAAAAGGGATAAACCCAGTGATTTTATTCCGTCTCGGGCGGCTTGGGCAACTCGGGCATGTCGGGCGACGATGTTAGGCAAGCCTTCCTTAAGCATCATTTCCAGCGATACCGATAGGGCAAATATCGTGGAGATAGCCGGCGTCCATGGTGTCTGCGCAGTTGCTCTTTCCAGGTAGTTCTTGGCTTGGGCAAAGTCCCAGTAAAAGCGAGGCATAGTGGCACTAGCCTGTGCTTGCCATGCCTCCTGGTTCATGCTAACCATAGCCAAACCGGGAGGAACCATCCACCCCTTCTGGGAACCGGTAACCACAACATCGCAGTGCCAGTCATCTACAGGCAGGTTGATTGAGCCCAGGCTACTGATGGCATCAACCACCAGCAGTTTATCAAATTCCTTCGCCGCTGAGCTTATTGAAGCCAGGTCATTGGTGACGCCGGTAGAGGTTTCATTGTGGGTAGCCAGCACCGCTTTTATTTTTGGTTCAGCCTTAAGAGCCCGGCGAACGGCATCTACATCAGCCGCCTTGCCCCATTCAAAGCGGAGCGGGGTTACCTCAGCTCCAAATTGCTCGGCGATAGTGGCAAAGCGTTCGCCAAAGACGCCAATAGATACCGATAATACCTTGTCTCCCGGAGATAGGGTATTAACGATTGCTGCCTCTAAGCCGCCTGTCCCCGAGCTAGTGAGCAGAAAAACGTCACCCTTGGTCTGGAATAACTGTTTCAGTTTAGCCGTCACCCCGTTTAGTATCTGCCCAAATTCCACACCACGATGATTTATCATCTGCCTGGTCATTGCCTGAAGAACATCAGCAGGGCAGGGGGTAGGTCCTGGAATGCGTAGGTGCTCCATTTTTTCTCCTTTAACTTGTTATTATATCAGCATTAATCACTTTGGCAAAGCGACGTTTACCCACCTTGATAATACTGCCACTTTGAACCGGGGCTACATTATTGGTTACTTTTTCGCTGTCTATGCTGACAGCGCCCTGAGCAATCAGCCGGTTAGCCTCGCTGCGGCTTCTAGCCAGATGTGTTTCCACAAGTACATCCCGAAGACCAATGCCAGCACTCAGGTGAACATGATATTCCTTTATTTCTTCTGGCACCTCCCGCTTTTGAAACACTTTAACGAAATGCTCCTCGGCTTCTGCGGCTGCCTGTTGGTCGTAGAGTTGGGTTATAATTTCTCTAGCCAACCGCTTCTTAAGCACCATAGGATTAATAGTTTCACTCTTAAGCCCCTGTCCGAATTCCTCCAGTTCCTCGTCAGGGACATCGGTAACCGATTCAAAGTAGTCCATAATAAGGCTATCGGGGATGGACATCACCTTGCCGTATATCTCCTCGGGTGGCTCAGCGACACCAATATAGTTGCCCAGGCTTTTGCTCATCTTTTGACTGCCATCAGTCCCGGTGAGGATGGGGACTAAGAAGATTTGCTGGGGACGTTGCCCTACCATTGACTGAAGCTCCCTACCTACCAGTAGATTAAACTTCTGGTCAGTACCGCCAAATTCGACATCAGCTTGGATAGCTACTGAATCATAGGCTTGGAGCAGTGGGTAAAGTAATTCAGTCATAGTGATAGGTCGTCCTGCACTGTATCTGGTGCTGAAGTCCTCACGAGCCATCAACTGGGCAATGGTGAACTTGCTGGTGAGCTGGATAATATCATTTAGGGTAAATTTGCCAAACCACTCACTTTGCCACCTCACCTCTGTCCTTTTCCTATCGACTATCTTGAAGAATTGCTTCATATAGGTTTCGGCGTTAGCCTTAACCTGCTCCATGGATAGTATTGGTCGTGTGGCTGACATGCCACTGGGGTCGCCAATCTGGGCTGTCCAATCAGCAACAATGAGAACAATTTGATGTCCCAGCTCCTGGAATTGATGTAGCTTCCTTAGTGAAACCATATGACCCAGGTGGATATCGGGGAAACTGGGGTCGAAGCCCTCCTTTAGCCGTAGTTTTTTGCCTGAGCGCAGTAGCTCTGAGAGCTCATCTTCTACAATGATTTCAGCTACCCCTCGCCTTAGCACATAACCGATATCTTGGCTGAACATAGTCTAGTTTCCACCTCGGGTTTTTAATATGGCTCTTCCTTGTTTTACATCCTCTGCTATCTGTTTCTTCAATTCTTCCAGGTTGTCAAATTTCATCTCGCCACGGAGGCGCTCAATGATATCAATGGTTAGCTCCTGCCCATACAGGTCACCGTGGTAATCAAGGAGGTAAACCTCTACCACACGTTCGCTGCCACCGAAGGTAGGGCGCTTGCCAATGTTGGTCATTGAGGGATAGGCTTGGTCATTAATATGAACCCAGCCGACATAAACGCCCTCGGCGGGAAGGGCTTGCTCCGGGTCTGTATCCAGATTGGCGGTGGGGAAGCCCAACTCTGCACCCCGTCTTGTCCCTGGGATTACACGCCCATGAAGGCTGAAGGGACGCCCAACCAGGTTCTGCACCCGTTTCATATCTCCTTCAGCAAGAGCGTTCCTGATAGCTGTGCTACTTACCACCTCACCATTTATTATTATCGGTGGCACCACAGTTACACTGAAGCCCATTTCTTGCCCCAGTCGGCGCAGGGTATCGGTATTGCCTTCTCTGTTTTGACCTAAGGCAAAGTCAGGTCCAATTACCACCCCGCGCATTCTGAGGTATTTCTTCAATAGACCAATGAATTGCCCAGCGCTGAGCTGGGCTAACTCAGGGGTAAAGGACAGGGTAATAATAGCCTCAACGCCTTCATTCTTTAGAAGGTTTGTTCTTTGGGCAAGGTCGGTCAAGAATGGTAGCCTAGTTTGAGGTGACAACACCTCTTGGGGATGCTGGCGAAAGGTTACCACTCCACTGAGCAAACCCTGTTGCCTGGCAAGCTCCGTTAATTGGGAAATCAGGTATCTATGACCGAGGTGAACGCCGTCAAAGACACCAATGGTTAGTAGCATATCCTTTTCGACTGGTAGCTTGCCCAGCTCTTCCTCTACCTGCATAGCTCTTTATACTAGCATAACCCTATCTGAGCGTCAACAATTTGACATAGGGCGCTGAGTTGTTAAACTAGCCTGGGGCTAGAGTGAGTGTAGCTGGCTTTTTTATTTTGCTGGCAATTGCCATTTTACTCAGGCTTGTTGGCAATAAGCTGGTACCTGTAGTTATGCCTACCGGGCGGCTTAGGACTATAGGCTTGGGCTGGGCAGGTGGCTTTTTGGGCAGCCTGTCGGATAGTGTTTTATGGCAGTTTGGACCTGAGGTTGCTGGAATAAACCTGGTGGCGGCTACCATCGGTTGTGCCCTTTTTATTCTCTTTCTCGGTCTATTCCCGTTCATTAAAATATTGCTGGGGAGGATATAATCAAGTTCACCTGTTTAACAGCTTCTTAAAGATGTCAAGCAGTTCCTTGTTATATGGGCTCCACCGATAGTGAACGTCACAGGGGAATTTATCGCAGCTTAGGCAATAGGCTACCCGGCTATTGATGGCGCACTCCAGAACGGGGCAGGGAAAACCCATTTCCGTTAGTGCTTTCAGTTTGGCAGGGGCTTCCTCATCAGTCCCGGGAGCACAGCCAGGGCACTTCTTCTGGTCATAGAGAGCGCAGACTTCACAGGCAATGCCACATGCAGCAATAACCATTTTTACCTCCATAGCCTTAGATTAATTATTGGCATTATCCATTATACAATATAGGCTTTTATCAGCCAATTGATTTTGTGATATACTTGGGTAAAGCCAGTGTAGCTCAGGGGTAGAGCAGCGGTTTCGTAAACCGCAGGCCGTGGGTTCGAATCCCTCCGCTGGCTCCACGTTGAAGGGAGCTCTATGATTAAAGCGGTCTTTTTTGACCTCTACAATACCTTGGTTGGCTATGCCCCGCCCCGCGAAGAGCTTGAGGCGAGAGTGCTCAAGGACTTGGGCATAGATGTGAGTCCAGAGGCTTTTCGCCGTCCCTTGGTCATCGCCGACGAGTTCATCTATCGGGAGCATGCCCGTTCCCCAATAAGTAAGCGGTCTAAAGAGGAAACGATGGTTCTCTATGCCCAATATCAGGGGATAGTGCTCAAGGAGGCAGGGATAGATGCATCCCAGGAGCTCG
>DAOWJM010000114.1 GCA_030640325.1 Dehalococcoidia bacterium
AGAGGGCTGCCGGCCGGTCCCGGTGTCTACCTGATGAAAGACGCCGGAGGAAATATACTGTATGTTGGTAAGGCGGCTGACCTCCGTCACCGGGTCGGGTCGTATTTCGGTGCCGGGCAAAAGCTGACGCCGAAGCTGCGAAGGCTGGTAAGCAGAGTCGATGACCTCGACTACTTTGTTACCACTTCAGACCAGGAGGCTCTCATCCTTGAGTTAAACCTGATAAAGAGACACCACCCCCGCTACAATGTTCGGCTTAAAGATGATAAGACCTTCCCCTACCTCAAGATAGACCTCAACCAGGATTGGCCCAGGGTGCATATCACCCGGCGCCTGGAGGAGGACGGAGGGCGTTACTTTGGTCCCTTTGCCAGTGCCAGGTTAGTGCGCCAGACCCTGAAGCTGATAAAAGGGATTTTCCCCTTCCGCTCTTGCTCCAAGCCCATCACTGGCACTGACTTGCGGGCTTGCCTTGATTATGATATCGGGCATTGTCTTGCCCCCTGCATTGGTGCGGTGAGCAGAAAGGAATACGCCGAGGTGATAAAGCAGGTAATCCTCTTCCTTGAGGGGAAGCAGGAAAGGGTGGTTCAACAGCTTGAGCATAAGATGAATAAGGCTGCTGAAGCTCTGGACTTTGAGAGGGCAGCCATGCTCAGAGACCAAATCCAAGCCGTGGGCAGGGTGGTTGAAGGACAAAGAATCGCCACTACGGTGAAAGGGGAACAGGATGTTATCGCCTTCGCTGGTGATAAAGACCAGGCTTATGTGCAGGTCTTCTTTATCCGCAGTGGCAAGATGATTGGCCGGGAGAGCTTTGTATTGCGGGGGACGCGATACGAAGAGCCAAGCCAGATAATGACCAGCTTCATCAAGCAGTTTTACGCCTCCAGTCCCCACATCCCGCCTCTACTACTGCTCCAGCACCCGGTGGAAGATATGGCTATGATTCAGAACTGGCTGCAAAGTAAAAGGGGGGGCAAGGTCAATATCCAGGTGCCACGCCGGGGAAATAAAAGACAACTGGTGAGCATCGTGGAACAAAACGCCCGGCAAGGCTTGGAGCAACTAAAGATTAGACAGCTAGCCTCGCCAGCAGCGCTATCAGCGGCATTAGAGGAAATAAAAAGAGAGCTCCAGCTACCCCGGTTGCCCTCTCGCCTAGAAGGCTATGACATCTCCGATATCCGGGGAATGGCAGCGGTAGGCAGTATGGTGGTCTTTGACCAGGGAAAGCCAAAGCCTGCTCACTACCGGCGCTTCAGAATCAAGACCGTGTCCGCTGCCAACGACTATGCCATGCTGGAGGAGGTGCTCAGGAGACGATTCAAACGGGCAAGCGGTGCCTCTGCCTCAGATACCTGGGCAATCCTGCCTGACCTGGTGCTCATTGACGGCGGCAAGGGGCAGCTTAACGCTGCCCGAGCAGCAATGCAAGAAATGGGGGCTGACTCTGTGCCCACCGCCAGTTTAGCCAAGGAAAATGAGGAGATTTTTATTCCCCAAAAGAAAGGGCCTATCGTTCTACCCAAGTCTTCCCCCGGTCTCCAGTTGCTTCAGCGCCTCAGAGACGAGGCACACCGTTTTGCCCTGGGCTATCACCAGAGAATACGCAAAAGGGAAGCCTTTGCCTCAGCCCTGGATACTATTCCTGGAATCGGACCCAAGCGTAAGCGAGCTCTGCTGAGGCAGTTCGGCTCAGTTAAAGCCATCCGGGAGGCTCCCATTGAAGACCTGGCTGCAGCCAAGGGTATGACCTGGAGCCTGGCCAAGAAAATAAAGGAGCACCTGTAGCAATGCCAGCTAACTTACCACCACAATACTTTGACGCCGAAAAGAACTTCCGATTGGCAAAGAATCCGGTAGAAAAGATAGCAGCCCTGGAGGAAATGCTGGCTATTATGCCCAAGCACAAGGGGACTGACCACCTCCGCGCTGAGCTGAGGAGAAGGATTGCCAAGCTAACCGAGGCGTCGGAAAAGAAAGCAGCCACCAAGCGGGCGTCAATGGTTATTGAGAGGGAGGGAGCAGCCCAGGTAGTGGTAATCGGCTTGCCCAATGCCGGCAAATCACAGCTTGTTTCCAGTATCACCAATGCCTCCCCCACTGTAGCCGAATACCCCTTCACCACCCACAGCGCCACCCCGGGAATGATGGAGTTTGAGAATATACAGATACAGTTGATTGATACCCCACCATTAGTGCCGCAAGCCATTGACTTCTGGCTGCCGCCTATGCTGAGACGGGCTGACGCCCTGTTGATTATGGTGGACCTGGCTGATGACCCACAAGCCCAGATGGAAGCCATCACCGCACAACTGGAAAATACGAGAATAGTAATTGGTGATGCAGAGGCTAGGGAACAACCAGAGTTCACTCTATGGCATAAGAAGGCACTGATTATTGGCAACAAGCTCGACCTGGATAATGCCAGCCAGAATTACACCGCTTTGAAGAATAGATATGAGGGGCGATTGCCGTTTATTGCTATCTCAGCCAAAGAAGGGACAGGCTTAGAGGAGCTGAGGCTTAAAATCTATCAATTGCTTGATATTATCCGGGTATATACCAAGGCGCCGGGGAAAAAGCCCGACTTCACCGACCCGATAATTCTCGACCGGGGAAGCACAGTGGAGGATGCGGCAGCCGAAGTGCATAAGGATTTCCGAGCCAAACTGAGATACGCCCGCATCTGGGGCTCAGGCAAGCACGATGGCTTAATGGCAAAGAGAGACCACATACTTGAGGATGGTGATATAATAGAGTTGCATATGTAAGGATAGAATCTATTACGAAGGAGGGCTACAATGGAATGGTGGACTTGGGTTCTTATCGCAGCGCTGGTTGTTTTGGTAGTACTGTGGTTCATGGTTAGGCGAAAACGCTAAAGTCCAAGCTGCCCAACTAAAAGGGTAAAGATAGGACGGCGATATTATAGAATTACACATCTAATGAGGCATAGCTGCGGCAACCAGTATTATGCAGTCTTCGTCGCCGTCATTTTTCAGGCTATGGGGTATGCCGTAGGGAAGCCAGATAGCATCGCCAGCGGTTACCTTCTGTTGCTCATCACCGACAGTCATCACACCCTGCCCCTGAAGCAGGTAGTAAATCTCCTCATAAGGGTCTATATGCGACTCGAGCACCTTGCCCGGTTTCAGAACAGCGTAGGCAAAGAATAAAATGCCCTGCAGGACACTACTATCCAAAAGCATAGTAGCTACAGCCCCACCATGAGCTATATAGCGTCTTTGAATTACCTCTTCCTGCTTGATATTCCTAACTATCATCGGTCTTCCCCCTACAACAAAAACTGCCTAATCGCTGCCGCCAGACCACTATGGTCAACATCAAGGGTTATAAAGTGGGCTACCGCCTTGACCTCAGCAGGAGCGTTGTCCATAGCCACAGCCAGACCAGCCAGGGAAAGGAGTGAAATGTCATTGGTTCCATCCCCTACCGCCATAACCTCGGTCATAGATACTCCCAGATGAGAGGCTAAGGCTTCCAGAGCCTTCCCCTTAGATACCTCAGGGGCAACCACATTAATAAAGTCAACGCCGGGATAAGCCGGTGACCTTGCCCTGGAAAAGTGAAGGCTATGGTCAAACTGAATATAAAAATTTCTAGCCTTAGCCACCTCCTGAGGAGTGGAGGTTATCAGACCCCCTTTAATAATCCTCTCCCGATTCCACAGCTCGGTGAAATCGACCACGGTGGGCTCAAGTTTAAAGTACTGACGATGAATTTCAGTAGCCCATGTTTCCCGCTCGACAAAGTAACGGGTCGCCGAATAAAGCTCAAGGTAGATGTCATTTCGGTGGACAAATTCAACCGCCTCCCTCACTACCCCACGAGCAAGCGGCTGAACATAGACCTCCTCACCAAGGCTGGGATTAGAGACCAGAGCGCCGTCAAAGAAGATATGATAGCCATCCAGCGACAGCTGGTCGATAATTGCCCGACAGCCTTGAGCCGCTCGCCCGGTAGATAAAGAAACCTGTATGCCT
>DAOWJM010000041.1 GCA_030640325.1 Dehalococcoidia bacterium
CAAACAAGCCCCTTTGGCTCACCGGGGAGGATAAATCACGATTCAACCGCCTTTTATACCAGTAAGTTATATGAAGGTTTGCCAACGGAGAAAAGAGCTGAATATATAGAAGTTCCTATTCCGTCACAATTTTTGGATAAAATCTTTTGTAAAACCAGCGAAAACATGGAGGAATTGCCAGATAATAGTGTCCATCTGATGGTTACTTCGCCACCTTACAATGTGGGAAAAGAGTATGACGAGAACTTGACGCTCCAAGAATACAGGCAATTCCTGAAGCAAGTATGGAAAGAAGTTTACAGGACGCTTGTCCCTGGAGGCAGAGCTTGTATAAATATCGCCAACTTGGGGAGAAAGCCATATATTCCTCTTCACGCTTTTATTGTTGAAGATATGTTGGAATTGGGCTTCCTAATGAGGGGAGAGATTATCTGGAACAAGGCTTCAAGTTCTAGCCCTTCTACGGCTTGGGGAAGCTGGCTTTCTGCTGCCAACCCAACCTTGAGGGATATCCATGAATATATCTTGGTTTTTTCTAAAGGTGTGTTTAGTAGAAAAAATGCTTATCGAAGAAGAAGCACAATCTCTAGAGAGGAGTTTCTGGAGTTTACTAAGAGTGTATGGACATTTCCAGCGGAACCAGCTCACGGGGTTGGCCATCCGGCACCTTTCCCTATAGAACTACCCTATAGGTTGCTCCAACTTTATACATTTGAGGGGGAGGTAATTCTAGACCCGTTTATAGGAAGTGGTCAGGCTGCAATAGCAGCAATAAAGGTAAATCGTCATTATGTGGGATACGAGATAAACGAGGAGTATGTGAAATTAGCAGAAAGGCGAATCAAAGAATTTCTGCTGCAATTTAAGTCTCCGAAATTATTCGAATCTTAATGAAGATGACTAACTCAGTCAGAGTCCGCTATGCCCCCAGCCCCACTGGCTACCCCCATGTGGGCAATATCAGGACTGCCCTGTTTAACTGGCTCTTTGCCCGCCACCACGGCGGTAGCTTTATCGTCCGCATTGAGGATACCGATGTTACCCGCAAGGTCAGGGGGGCGGTGAAGGGAATTCTTGACGGTCTGAGGTGGCTGGGTCTTGACTGGGATGAGGGACCGGAGGTGGGTGGTAAATATGCCCCCTATTTTCAGTCGCAGCGCCTGGAGATATATAGTGAGACGGCTCAGCGCTTGATTTCGCAGGGGGACGCCTATTACTGCTATTGCTCCACCCAGCGCCTGAAGGAGATGCGGGCCGAGCAGGTCGGGCGCAAGCAACCGCCGGGTTATGACCGTCTCTGTCGCCACTTAACCCAGGAGGAGCGGGCACAAAAGGAGGCTGAAGGTATTACCCCGGTGGTTCGGTTCAAGACCCCACTTGGCGGGCAGACCAGGTTCAATGATTTAATTCGGGGCGAGGTGGTATTCGACAATAATACCCTTGACGATTTTATCCTGCTTAAGTCAGATGGCTACCCCACCTACCATCTAGCCAACGTGGTTGACGACCACCTGATGGAGATAACTCATGTGCTCCGGGCTGAGGAGTGGCTATCCAGCACCCCCCGCCACCTGCTTCTATATCGGGCACTGGGCTTTGAGCCGCCGCAGTTTGCTCACCTGCCCATGCTCCTGGGCACTGACCGTTCCAAGTTGAGCAAGCGACATGGGGCAGTATCTATCACCGAATACCGTGAGCAGGGCTATCTACCAGAGGCTATGGTGAACTTTCTCGCCCTGCTCGGCTGGTCTCTTGACGATAAGACTGAACTCATGTCCCGTGAGGAGCTTATACAAAGCTTTTCCCTGGAAAGAATCAGTCGGACGGCTGCCATCTTCAATCAGGATAAGCTGAACTGGATGAACGGGGTATATATTCGCAGCTTAACCGCTGACGAGTTCTTTGAAGCTGTGGAACCCTACTTGATGATGAATATACCCGCTGGTGAGGCATTAATATCAAGCGAAGAATATGTGAGGGATATTCTGCCCCTTGTCCAGGAGCGAGCCCGAACCCTGGCTGAGGTAGCCGAGTTGGCTCAGTTTTTCTTCATTGACCAGCTTGACTATGAGCCCGGCTTGCTTATAGGCAAGAATATGAGCCGTCAGTCAGCCATTCAGGCATTAAAGGCAGCACAGCAGAGGCTCAGCCAGTTAGAGGCGTTTGATGCTGGGTCTCTGGAAGCTTTGCTCCGCCCCCTGGCTGTGGAACTGGGATTAAAGACCGGTCAGCTCTTTGGCACACTGAGGGTAGCAGTTACCGGGCGGACGGCGGCACCACCCTTATTTCAGACTATGGCTGTGCTCGGTAAGGAGCGCTGCCTGAGGCGAATAGAAGCGGCGCTGGCTAGGCTGTGATTGGTGTTGCCGTGAATAGGCAAGGGAATCGTGGTTCTGCTTTATCTGGCTACCGTGTTCTTGATTTAACTGATGAGAAGGGCATGCTCTGTTCCCGTTATCTGGCTGATATGGGGGCGGAGGTTATCAGGATAGAAAAGCCGGGAGGTTCAGCCAGAAGCCACTTTTTCTGGGCAACCAACCTCGGTAAGCGGGCTATAACCCTCAATATAGGGCTCAAACCGGGGCAGGAGATCTTCAAGCGGCTGGTTGAGACTGCTGATGTCCTGGTGGAGAGCCAGCCGCCGGGATACTTAGAGAAATTAGGTCTCGGCTATCCTCAGCTTGGTCAAATCAACCCCCGACTGGTTATGGCTTCCATCGCCGATTTTGGAAACAGTGGACCATATCGGGATTATAAGTCGTGCGATTTAGTGGCTAGTGCCTTGGGGGGTCAGATGTATGTCTGCGGTGAGCCTCAGTCGCCACCGCTTAAGCCCTTTGGCAACCAGAGTTATTATCTCGCCTCTATCTTTGCTGCCATTGGCGTTCTGCTGGCACTGTGGAGCCGGCATACTTCGGGCAGGGGACAGCATATTGACATTTCCTTGCAGGAGTGTGTGGCAGCCACCCTTGACCATGTCCTGGTGCGCTATTTTTATGAAGGGGTGGTAGCTAGAAGGCAGGGCGGTCTCCACTGGAATAGCGCCTTTTGCATCTTTCCCTGCCGCGATGGCTACATTCTGCTTTCCCTGCTTCAGCAGTGGGAAACGCTGGTGGAGTGGCTTCACTCTGAGGGGATGGCTGAGGACTTGACCGATGGGAAATGGCTGGATAGAGAGGAACGGCTCCGGCACCTCGACCATATTATAGAGGTTCTGGAGCGGTGGACGCGAAGCCACACTGTAGCCGAGCTGGTGGAGACGGGGCAATTAATGCGCTTCCCCTGGGCGGAGGTCACCTCAATACCGGGGCTGGTTAATAGCCCCCAGTTAAAAGAGCGGGATTTCTTTGTTGAGGTGGAGCACCCTCAGTCTGGTAAAAGATATAAGTTCCCCGGAGCGCCAGCTAAGCTCAGCCGTTCTCCGTGGCAGACAGGCACACATATCCCTAAGCCTGGCGAGCATAATAGAGAAATATATCACGGGGAACTAGGTCTATCTGAAAGGGAAGTAGAGACTTTAGTTCAAGGGGGCGTTATTTAGGCGCATGAAAAGCACTATCAAGGACTGGCTCAAGATTCTGGTATTGCTACTAGATGAAGCTGCCGCAGTAGCATTGGTTCTCTTCGTCCTCTGGGTGCTGAAAATAGAGATTCCTTTACC